>NZ_JBMDIJ010000086.1:0-24837 GCF_057808595.1 Pseudomonas sp. FG98
CTGCGGTGCATGCGATACCTGTGGGAGCCGGCGTTGCCGGCGATGAGGCCCGAGAGAGCAACCAATACCCTTAGGGCTCCAGCCCGATCCCCCGCAACACCACCGCCGTAATCGTCTGCACCGCCCCCTCGAACTGCTCGTCACTCAAGGGCGCATGCCCGTTCAACGCCCGCACCTGGTAATCGAAATCCGCATAGTGCTGGGTCGAGGCCCAGATCATGTACAGCAGGGCGAACGGCTCGATCGGCTTGATGCGCTTTTCCTCGACCCATTGGCGGATCTTGTTCTCCTTGAACTTGGCTCCGGCAAACAGGTGTTCGTCGAGGATGTCGCGGAACAGCGGGGCGCCATGCATGATCTCGTTGGCCCATAGCTTCGAGCCGTGGGGCCGGGTGCGCGAGTGGGTCATCTTTTCCCGCACGTAGCTGGTCAGCACCACCCGCGGGTCGTCGAAGTGGGCGAAGCAGGCGCCTTCCTTTTCCCAGACGCTGAGCAGGTTGACCAGCACCTCGCGGTACAGCTCGTCCTTGGTGGTGAAGTAGTAGTGCAGGTTGGAGCGCGGCAGGTCGGCGCGCTTGGCGATGTCGGACATCGAGGTGCCCGCATGCCCCTGCTCGGCGAACACCTGCTCGGCCGCGAGCAGGATCTTTTCGACGTTTTTGCGTCGGATATTGATCTTGTGGTTGGTCATTGCATTCCTTGGGAGGGCGCTTGGGCCACAGCATTGTCGGACAATTCTGTCAGCGATGAATCTCCGCGTACATCGGCCAGTGATCGGAGACTCCCTCGGGGTAGTTGCCCGCCTCGAAGCGCGCCGGCGAACCCCATTTGTTCACCTGGTAGCGGCTGGCGTGGGGCAGGCGGATGCTCGCCGGGTCGACCTTCCAGCCGTTGAAGCCGACGCTGGTCATTTCCTTGGGGAACAGCAGCAGGTCGAAGAACGACCACTCGCGGTTGCGGTGGTAGTAGTAGCTGCCCTTGCAGTCGTTGCAGCCGATCAGGTGCGACACGCTCCAGGTGCTGGCCAGGCCGTTGGCGATGTAGTGATGCTGGCGCTCCTCGCCGGCATTGATGTTGAAATCGCCGCCGACGATGGGCAGCACGTCGGCCGGCAACTGGTGCTTGAGTTCGGCGAGGTAGTCCACCGCCTGGCGCCGCAGGTAGCCGGGGCCGCCGCCGGACGGCAGGTGCACGGCGAACACCGCGGCCTTCTGCCCGCCGGGCAGGAGCAGGCGCACTTCGAGGATGCCGCGGGTCTTGCCGGTCTTGTCCGAGCTGTCGCCGTTTTCGTTGCGGTACGGCACCCGGTGCAGGACCGGCTCGCCCCACTGCGGCAGGCGGCTGAGCACGGCGGTGTCGATGCCGCGCTCGTCCCAGCCTTCGAGCAGCACGCGGGTCTGGTACGCGGACTTGCCCAGGCGGGCATTGAGCATTTCCACCACGTTGCGGTTTTCCACTTCTTCCAGCAGCAGGATGTCCGGGCCGCGGCCCTCGTCGATCTGGCCGATCACGTCGGCCAGGCGGGTGAGTTTTTCGTCGAGGCGGGCGTCGGTCCAGTCGTTGTTCTCGCACTCATCGCGCCAGGCCGGCACGCTGATCTTCGCGCAGGTCGCCAGGTATTCCGGGTGCGCCTGCTTGACGCTGCGCGGCAGGTAGGCGAAGTCCTCCTTGCCTTCATCGTGGACGGTGTCGAACAGGTTCTCGACGTTCCAGGTCATCAGCGAGACGCGCTGTTGTTCCGGTGTCGGTGCAGAGGCGCAGCCGGCCAGGCCGAGGGCAAGCAGCAAAGGCAGCAAACGTGGGTAGTTCATGGTCGGTCACTATCGGCAGGCGAAAAAAATGGCCGGCGGTACCGCACCGGCCCGAGGTCGTGGGGAGCTCGACAAATCAGGAAGCGGGACGGCCGGCGACCAGCGCCGCGTTGAGGAGTTGGGCAAGGCGCACCGAGGCCAGCTGCACCTGCTGCTCGGCCACCGGGACGAAGCTGCTCATGTAGCCGGCGTCGATGCCGTCGCCGCTGCCCTTGGTCTTTTCATTCATCAGCTTGTCGCCCCGGCTGTACTCCTTGCCGGTGCGGTTGTATTCAATGGCCTTGGCCGCGTAGTCGATATCGCCACCGTCGTCGTCGCCCTGGGCGCGGTGGCTCGGCAGCTTGCGCTTCTTCTCGGCCTTCTGCGGATAGATGCCGTCGTCGCGGACGATGCGGCAGGCCTGCTGCGACCACTGCGCCGGGTCGGCGGAATCGGCGGCGGGCAGGCTGGCCTGGAGCTTGTCGGCATAGGCCTTGACGTCCAGCCTGGCCTGGCCCAGCAGGAAGTCATCCCACACCTGGCGCAGGTTGTAGGTCTTGCCGCCGGCCTTGACCGGGAAGTCGTAGCCGCCCTTGTCATCCTTGAAGCTGTTGTTCAGCGGCGAGCTGGCATCGCTGGCGTGATGGATCAGGAACAGCAACGCCATCAGCCGGGTCTGCTGCGGTGCCTTGGGGTCGGCCAGGGCCTTGCTGTTCTGCTCGATGGCGGCAACGCTGCAGGCGCCGCCGGGGCAGTCGCGGGGCAACTGGAAGGTGCAGTCGTCGGCCTTGTAGATGACCAGGCGCTGGTTCTTGGTCTGCTCCCAGAGCGCCTGGGTCTGCGGGTTCTGGTTGAGCTTGCCGGCCCAGTTGGCGACCACGGCGAAGTCGCTTTGCTTGATCAGGCCCAGCAGGCGCTGGGCTTCGGCCCTGGCCTCGGGGGTCAGTTGGCGCTGGGCCAGTTCACCGACCAGCGCGGTGCCTTGCTGGCCCCAGGCGAACACCTGGCCAGCCCACAGGCCGGCGAGCAGCACCAGGCCATTGCGTAGGGATTTGCTAACAGTCACTTGCAGGTTCTCCTGGGTCTTCAATTGGGTGGGATGCAGAGCGCGTCGAGGGTCAGGCGCATCATGTCGTGGAAGTCGAGCTGGCGTTGTTCGGCGCTGAGCGCCTCGCCAGTGAGAATGTGGTCGCTGACGGTGAGCACTGTGAGAGCCTGCTTGCCCAGTTCGGCAGCCACGCCATAGAGCCCGGCGGCTTCCATTTCCACGGCGAGGATGCCCATGCGGGTCATGCGTTCGAACAGGCTTGGGTCCGGCTCATAGAACAGATCGGCGGAAAACACGTTGCCCACATGCAGCGCCTGGCCCGCCGCATCGGCGCTGCGCACCACCCGCTCCAGCAGGCGGTAGTCGGCGATGGCGGCGAAGTCGAAGCCGTTCAGGCGCTTGCGGTTGACCGCCGAATCGGTGCTGGCGCCGAGGGCGATCACCAGGTCGCGGACCTTGACCTTCGGCTGCACCGCACCGCAACTGCCGACCCGGACGATGCGCTCGACGCCGTACTGGCTGAACAGCTCGTGGGCATAGATCGATACGGACGGAATGCCCATGCCCGAGCCCATCACCGAGATGCGCTGGTCGCGGTACAGGCCGGTGTAGCCGAGCATGTTGCGGATCCCGTTGACCTGGCGCACATCGTCCAGGTAGGTGTCGGCGATCATCCTGGCGCGCAGCGGGTCGCCGGGCATCAGCACGGTGTCGGCGAACTCGCCCGGCTGGGCGGCGATATGGGGTGTGGGCATCTCAGTGATCTCCATCGAGGAACGAGCGGCCGTGGGTGCAGGCGGGCAGGGCGAAGAAGGCCGCCAGGCTCTGGCCGATATCGGCGAAGGTGTCCCGCGCGCCGAGGCTGCCGGCGCGCACGCCGTTGCCCCAGGCCAGTACCGGGATGTGTTCGCGGGTGTGGTCGCTGCCCGGTGCACTGGGGTCGCAGCCGTGGTCGGCGGCGAGGATCAGCAGGTCGTCGGGCTGCATCCGCGCCAGCAGTTCGGGCAGGCGCCGGTCGAAGGCTTCCAGGGCATCGGCGTAGCCGGCGCTGTCGCGGCGATGGCCGTAGAGCATGTCGAAGTCGACGAAGTTGCTGAACACCAGGGTGTTGTCCGGCGCCTCGTCGAAGGCCTGCAAGGTGGCGTCGAACAGCGCGTCGTTGCCGTCGCCGGGGTACAGGCGGCTGATGCCCTGGTGGGCGAAGATGTCGCCGATCTTGCCCACGGCGAACACCTGGCCGCCGGCGGCGCACAGGCGGTCGAGCAGGGTCGGTGCCGGTGGCGGCACCGAGTAGTCGTGGCGGTTGCCGGTACGGCGGAAGCTTGCTGCATCTTCACCAACGAAGGGCCGGGCGATGACCCGGCCGATGTTGTACGGATCGCACAATTCCCGGGCCAGCTCGCACAGGGCGTAGAGGCGGTCGAGGCCGAAGTGCTCTTCGTGGGCGGCGATCTGCAGCACGCTGTCGGCCGAGGTGTAGAGGATCGGCTTGCCGCTACGGATATGTTCCTCGCCCAGCTGTTCAAGAATGGTGGTGCCCGAGGCGTGGCAGTTGCCGAGGATGCCTGGCAGCTTTCCGCGTTCGATCAGCGCTTCGAGCAGGGTCGGTGGGAAGCTGTTGTCCAGCGCCGGGAAGTAGCCCCAGTCGAACAGCACCGGTACCCCGGCCATCTCCCAATGGCCGGAGGGCGTGTCCTTGCCGCTGGACAGTTCCCGGGCATAGCCCCAGGCCCCGTCGACCACGGTATCGGCGCTGAACCCCGGCGGGAAACTGCCGCCGCTGAGCGCCGCCGCATGGCCGAGCCCGAGCCGGGCCAGGTTGGGCAAGTGCAACGGCTGGCCATTCCGCGCCCGGGCCTCGGCGATATGCAGCAGGGTATTGGCCCCGGCATCGCCGAAGCGTGGAGCATCGGCGCTGGCACCGATGCCGAAGGAGTCGAGGACCAGCAGCAGTGCACGTTTCATGACGGCTCCAGGCACAGGCCGGAAATCAGTGCCGGCGCTTCATAGGGCAGGGTGGCGATGCTGTAGGCGGCCTGCACTGCGGCGACGGCGCGCTCGGCCTGTTCCAGGTCGCGGGCATGCACCATTGCCAGAGGATGGTTGGGGCCCACCGCTTCGCCGGGGAAGCACAGCTGGCTCAGGCCCACCGACGGGTCGATCGGATCCTGCGGGTTGCTGCGCCCGCCACCGAGGCTGACCACCGCCAGGCCGATGGCGCGGGTGTCGATGCGCTGCACGATGCCGGCCTGCGGCGCCGGTACCGGGACAACCACCGGGGCGGCGGGCAGATGGTGTTCCGGGCGCTCGACCAGGTCGGCCGGGCCACCGAGCGCCTCGACCATGCGCGCGAAGCGCTGCAATGCGGCGCCGCTTTTCCATGCCGCGAGCAGTTGTTCCCGAGCCAGTTCGGCACTGCTGGCGAGGCCGGCGCAGAGCAAGGTCTGCTCGGCCAGCGCCAGGGTCACGTCCCACAGCCGTTGGCTGCGCACTTCACCGCGCAGCAGGGCGATGGCTTCCTCGACTTCCAGGGCATTGCCCGCCGAGCGCGCCAGCGGCTGGCTCATATCGGTGATCAGCGCCCGGGTGCGTACGCCGGCGCCATTGGCCACGGCAACGATGCTCTCGGCCAGGGCCGCCGCATCGCTGGCCTGGGCCATGAACGCGCCGTTGCCGACCTTGACGTCGATCAGCAGCACATCCAGCCCCGCTGCCAGTTTCTTGCTGAGGATCGAGGCGATGATCAGGTCGATGGATTCCACCGTGCCGGTGACATCGCGGATGGCGTACAGGCGCTTGTCCGCCGGGGCCAGGTCGTTGGTCTGGCCGATGATGGCGCAGCCGACGCTGGCCACCACCTCACGCAACTTCGGCATGCTCGGCTGGCTGTCGTAGCCGGGGATGCTGTCGAGCTTGTCGAGGGTGCCGCCGGTATGGCCTAGGCCGCGTCCGGAGATCATCGGCACATAGCAGCCGCAGGCTGCCAGCAGCGGCGCCAGGGGCAGGCTGACCAGGTCGCCGATGCCGCCGGTGGAGTGCTTGTCGACCACCGGGCCGGGCAGGTTCCAGCTCAGCACCCGACCGGAGTCGCGCATGGCGGTGGCCAGGGCGATGCGCTCGTCGACCGTCAGGCCCTTGAGCAGCACGGCCATGGCGAAGGCGGCGGCCTGGCCTTCGCTGATGCTGAAGTCGGTGATGCCGCTGACGAAGCGGCGGATATCGGCGGCGTCGAGCACCAGGCCGTCGCGTTTGCGGCGAATCACTTCCTGCGGGAGCCAGGCCATCAGTAAGCCCCTCCGTCAGTGCGCGCACTGTCGACGCCGGCGTGGCGCAGCAGGTCGCCGAGCAGGCTGGAGGCGCCGAGACGCAGGTGCCGTGGCGAGATCCATTGCGCGCCGTTGAGCTGTTCGGCCAGCTCCAGGTAGACCCGCGCATCGGCCAGGGTCTTCATGCCGCCGGCCGGTTTCAGGCCGACGTTCATGCCGCTGGAGGCGATGCATTCGAGCATGATCTGTGCCGCCTCGGCGGTGGCATTGACCGCCACCTTGCCGGTGCTGGTCTTGATGAAATCGGCACCGGCTTCGATGGCATCCAGGCTGGCCTGGCGGATCAGCGCCGGGTCGGCCAGCTCGCCGGTTTCGAGGATCACCTTGAGCAATGCACGGTCGGCGCACAGGGCCTTGCAGGCGCGGACCAGGGCGAAGCCGCTGTCGGCATCGCCGGCCAGCAGGGCGCGGTAGGGGTAGACCACGTCGATCTCGTCGGCGCCATCGGCCAGGGCCTGGCGGGTCTGCTCCAGCACCTCGTCGAGGGGCGCGTTACCGGCCGGGAAGTTGACCACGGTGGCGACTGCCACGGTCTGCCCGCCGAGGTCATCGAGGGTCTGCCGGGCCAGGCTGACGAAGCGCGGATAGACGCACACCGCCGCCACCGCGCCGACCGGGGTCATGGCCCGCTGGCAGAGGTCGACGATGCGCGCATCGGTGTCATCGTCATTCAGGGAAGTCAGGTCCAGTAGCGCAATCAGCTTGCGCGCGGTTGTTGCTTGTTGGTCGATCATTTCGGCTTCACGCGAATTCAGTGGATTCATGTTCATAGCGTCAGGAATACCCCGGCCAGCGCTGCGCTCATCAGGTTCGACAGGGTGCCCGCCACCACTGCCTTGAGCCCGAGGCGGGCGATATCGGCACGGCGCTCCGGCGCCATCACCCCCAGGCCGCCGAGCTGGATGCCGATGGAGGACAGGTTGGCGAAGCCGCACAGGGCGAAGGTGACGATCGCCTGGGTTGGCGCCGAGAGCACGGTCACGCCTTTGCTCGCGGCCTGCACCGGGTCGAGGTAGCCGGCGAAATCGACATAGGCGACGAACTCGTTGAGCACCAGTTTCTGGCCGATCAAGCCGCCTGCGGTCATCGCCTCGCTCCAGGGCACCCCCAATACGAAGGCTAGCGGAGCCAGCAGATAACCGAGGATCGATTGCAGGTTGAGTTGCGGCAGGCCGAACCAGCCGCCGGTCCAGCCAAGCAGGCCGTTGAGCAGGGCGATCAGGGCGATGAAGGTCAGCAGCATGGCGCCGACGTTGAGCGCCAGGTGCAAGCCGGCGGAGGCGCCGAGGGCGGCGGCGTCGATGACATTGGCCGGCTTGCTGGCGTGGTCTTCGGGCAGGTCGTCCGGGTCGTCCGGGTCGTCGTTGGGTTTCTGGGTTTCCGGCTCCATCAGCTTGGCCATCAGCAGCCCGCCGGGGGCGGCCATGAAGCTGGCGGCGATCAGGTATTTCAGCTCGACACCGAGGGCCGCATAGCCGATGAGCACCGAGCCGGCCACCGAGGCCATGCCGCCGGCCATCACTGCGAACAGCTCGGAGCGGGTCAGGCGGCGGACGAACGGGCGGATGACCATCGGTGCTTCGGTCTGGCCGACGAAGATGTTCGCCGTGGCCGACATCGCCTCGGTGCGGCTGGTGCCCAGCAGGCGCTGCAGGCCGCCGCCGATCACGCGGATCACCAGGTTCATGATCCCCAGGTAATAGAGCACGGCGATAAAGCTGCTGAAGAACACGATCAGCGGCAGCACGCGGATGGCGAAGACGAAGCCGCCGTTGCCGAACATCTCGAACATCCGGCCGCTGCTCAGGCCGCCGAAGATGAAGTCGATGCCCTGGTTGGCGTAGCCCTGCAACGAGCCGACCGAGTCGGAAATGCTGGTCAGGCTGCTTTGCCCCCAGGGCACGTAGAGGGCGAAGGCGCCCAGCCCGGCCTGCACGGCAAAGGCCGCGACGACGGTACGCAAACGAATGGCCTTGCGGTTGCTCGACAACGCCACCGCCAACAGCAACAACACCACGATACCGATGAAGCCCATCGATGATTCCCCGGAAAGATCAGTCAGGCCCGCCGGCATCTGCGGCCGGTCGGGCGGTTGGCATCAGAACTGGCAGAAGGCGCCGGGCAGCAATTTGCCGACGGTCCAGTGGCGGGTGGCGTCGGCATCATGGCCAACGCAGATCACCGGACAGTCGAGCGCCAGCAGCTCCAGCATCACCTGGCGGCAGGCGCCGCACGGCGAGATCACCGGCACCTTGGGCGCGTACACCAACATGGCCTTGAAGCTGCCGGGGGCGAGGCCCTGGCTGACGGCGCTGAACAGGGCGCTGCGCTCGGCGCAGTTGGTCAGGCCGTAGGACACGTTCTCCACGTTGCAGCCGCGGATCACCCGCTCGTCAGCGGTCAGCAGGGCGGCGCCCACGGGAAATTCCGAGTGCGGGCACCAGGCGCTGGCGGCGGCGGCGATGGCCTCCGGCAGAAGGCGGTCGTGCAGGGCTTGCCAGTCTTCAGGGGGCATTGGTGGCCACCTCGCTGGAGACTTTCCGGATGCGCTGTTGCGCCTCGGCGAAGCCCACCGGCTGGCCGGCACGGTCGCGTTCCTGGAGCCAGGCGATCATCGATTCGAGGTCATTGATCCCGGTATCGAGGCGGTCGCGGGCCTGCTTGAGCACCGTGAAGTTGTCGCCGCCCTCGGCGAGGAAGCTGTTCATGACGATGCGGTAGTCCTGCTCGGGCTGCACCAATTGGCCGTCGACCATCAAGCTGTCGGCGAGCACGCGCTGGCCTTTCGGACGGCTGTCGTCGAAGCGGTAGGTCAGCGAGGACGAGGGTTGCAGCGGGTAGAAGCCCATGCCGCCGTCCTGCCATTGCTGCTCCAGCAGTTCGCGCAGTTGCGCGCCGCTCAGGGTCAGCAGGGTCAGGCTGTTGTTGAACGGCTGCACCGTGGCGACCTGGCCGTAGTTCACCTGCTCCTGGCCTTGGTCGAGGGTGATGTCCATGCGCATGCCGCCCTGGTTCATCAACGCGACCTGGGCGCCGAGGGCGCGGGTGGCGGCCAGTTGCGAGTCGGCGATCAGGTCGCCCATGGCCGATTCGCCGGCCTCGTTGGTGGCGCGCAGCACTTCGCGGGCGGCGAGGCGGGCGATCGGTTTGCCCAGCAAGGCCTGGCTGCGGCTTTGCACGTCGGCCAGCAGCGGGGCGACTTCGGCGCTGGCGCTGTAGCGCTGGGCGTCGATCACCAGGTTGCTGGCCTTGACGTCGAGCAACTGGTGTTTGTCGGTGTCGACGGTCAGGGTCAGGCGGGTCAGCAGGCGGCCGAAGGAGGCGCCCTGGGTCACCAGCTTGTCGCCGAGGCGGCACAGATAGCCTTCGTGGGTATGGGCGGTGACCACCACCTTGATCTGCGGGTCGAGGCGTTTGGCGACTTCCACCACGTCGCCGCTGAGCTGGCTGCAGTCCTGCTGGTCGAAGCGCTCCGGGGTGGCGCCGCCCTGGTGGATCACGGCGACGATGGCGTCGACCTTCTGCGCGCGCAGCTCAGGCAGCAGGGCGTTGATCGCCTCGGCCTCGTCGACGGTATAGAGGTCGCCCATGCTTTTCGCACTGACATAGTTGGCGACGGTGCGCAGGGTGCTGCCGACGAAGGCGATCTTCGCGCCGTGGGCCTGCTCGATGCGGTAGCCGGCGAACAGCGGCTTGCCGCTCTGCTTGTCGATCAGGTTGGCGGAAATGTAGGGGAAGCCGGCGCCCTTGAACGCCTTGTCGAACTGGCAGGCCTTGTCGGCACGGTCGGACTGGCAGCCGCCATCGATCTGGCGCAGCAGCTCGCCCTTGCCGTGGTCCAGCTCATGGTTGCCGACCACGGAGAATTTCAGACCGAGCAGGTCGAGGGCCTTGAGGCTCGGCTCGTCGGCCCACATCGAGGAAATCGGCGGACTGCCGCCGACCATGTCGCCTGCGCCGATCAGCAGCAGTTGCGGGTCTTCCTTGCGTAGCTCGGCCAGGGCACCGCTGAGCGCACCGAGGCCACCGGCCTTGAGTTTGACCTGACCATCCGGGGCATTGGCATCCGGGTACTGGAAGGGGCTGGCCAGCAGGTTGCCGTGGAAATCGTTGAGCGCGGCGACCGTGACCTGCACCGGCTCGGCGGCTTTCTGGCAGCCGCTGGCCAGGAGCATGGCGGCCAGCAGCAAGGACAAGCGACGTGGAGCGAGAGACGACATGGACTACTCCGACCGGTCAGGCAGTTTGCAGGGTGGAGGTGGTGGCGACGACCGGCTTGCTGGCGAACGGCGTGCCCATGCCGGCGCGCAGGAGCAGCATCTTCAGGTGGTCGTTGATCAGTTCCAGGCGGTCTTGCAGGTGGTTGTTGAACACCAGGCCGACCAGGGCGATGGCGATGCCCAGGGCGGTGGCGTAGAGCGCGGTACCGATGCCGCGGGAGACTTCGCCCGGGTCGGAAACGCCGGCTTCGGCGAGGGCCTTGAAGGTGTCGATGATGCCGAGGATGGTGCCCAGCAGGCCGAGCAGCGGCGCGCCGGCGACCACCGCCTCGAGGATCCACAGGCTGTGGTTGAGCTTGCCGCGCATGGAGATGTAGATGGCCTGGCCGAGGTCCTCCAGCTCGTTGTGCGAATGCACCTGGCCACGGCCTTCGAACAGCTGGCGCAGCAGCTCCAGGGGCAGGCTGTCGCGCTGGCGCAGTTCGGCGGGCAGTTCGTCGAAGTGGCGCACTTTCTTGTGCAGCGCGTTTTCCAGGCCGCGGGCCTTGCGCAGGTTGTAGGCGAAGAAGATGCCGCGTTCCACCACCACGAAGGCGGCCAGGGCGGCGGCGCCGTACATGATGTAGAAGGTGATGTCGTGGAGCAGGTCCATGTTCATGGCGGGTTGCCTCGGTCGAGCGAAAAGGCCGGGACCGGCGCGAAGGCCAGTCCCGGGATGGGGTTAGAAGTTGGCTTCCACGGACAGCGCGACGGTCTGCTCTTCGCCGATGGTGTAGTACGGCGTCTGCGCACCGGCGTAGGACGAGCCGGTGCCGTTGTAGCGCACCGAGTTGAAGACGGTGGTCTGCACGCCCGACAGGTACTCGCGGTTGAACACGTTGTTCAGCGACAGGCGGATGGTGGCGTCCTTCATGTAGTTCTTGTTCACCGGCAAGCGGTAGCCGACGTTCATGTCCACGGTGGTGTAGTGCGGGATGCTCTGGTCGTTGGTCAGGTCGCCGAACTGGTTGTCGACGAACTTGCCGATGACGTTGCCGTAGAAGCGTCCGTCGTCGTAGCCCAGGCTGATGTTGAACATGTTCTTCGGCACGCCGGCGATCTGCTTGCCCTTGGTCGGCACGTAGACGCCGTAGTAGAGCGTGTCGTTCTGCTGCTCGGCTTCGGTGTAGGTGTACGAGGCGTAGTAGTTGAAGTTGTGCGGCAGCAGGCCGCTGAACTCCAGCTCGACACCACGGTTCTCGACCTTGCCGACGTTGAGCATCAGGTAGTCGCCGGTGACTTCGTCACGGCTGGAGACCTGGCGGTCCTTGAACTGCAGGTAGAACAGGGTGGCCGACAGGGCCATCTCGTCGGTCGCGTAGCGCCAGCCGAGTTCCTGGTTCCAGCTCAGCTCGGGCTTGAGGCTGATCGAGTCGGCGGTGTTGTAGAGCACGTAGTTCGGCGGCGTGCGCATGTTGCGGGTGATGTTGTAGAACGCCTGGTTCTCTTCGTTGACCTGGTAGCGCGCGCTGAAGCTGGGGAGGAACTCGCGGTAGGTCTTGTCGCGCTTCTCCGGGGTGTCGTAGAGGCTGGCCTTCATGTCGCCGTCGCGGGCCGAGTGCTCGTAGGCGACGCCGGCGGTCAGGGTCAGGTCGGGCGTGGCGCTCCAGGTGTCCTGGACGAACAGCTTGTGCACCGGGGTGATGGTGAAGTAGTTACGGCCTTGAATCACGTTGCCATTGGCGTCGCGGGCCTGGTTGGAGCCTTCGTAGTCGGCCCAGATATCGGTCGGGCTGCCATCGGGCTTGAGGGTGACGAAGGGCTGGGTCTGGCGCTGGCGGGCGCGCTCGTACCAGTAGCCGACGTCGATGGTGTGCTCGTCGTTGAACGCCCAGCTCAGTTTGGTGTTGATCCCCGGACGCCAGGTCTCGGTCCAGGACGGACGGTAGTAGCGGCCACTGACCGGATTGCCGTCGGCGTTGTACTGAGCGGTGGTGTTCAGGTTGCTCAGGTCGTAGTTGCCGGAGCTGTTGGTGGTGCGGGTGAGGGTGGCCGGCGAGCCGAAGGCCCGGTAGCTGCCGCCGTTGGCCCAGTAGTAATACGGGGCGACGGTCAGTTGCAGGTCGTCGCGCAGTTGCCAGCGGCTGGTCACCGAGGCGGTCAGGGTTTCGAACGGGTTGATGCTGGTGCGCCAGCTGGCGGTGGTCAGCTTGCCGGTGGTCGGGTTGTAGGTCGGCTCGTTGGGGAAGTCGTAGTCGTGATCCGACTTGTACTGCGCCAGGCTTGGCGAGACGTAGTTGTAGTTCTCCTGCTTGTGGTACTTGATGATGCCGTTGATCGAGTTGCCTTCGCCGAACTTGAACAGGCTGTTCAGTTCGAATTTCTCGGCATCCAGGTCGCCCTTGCCTTTCCACTTGTCGCTGTTGGTCTTGGACGCGGAAATGTAGTTGCTCAGGCCGTTGTATTCGCCGGTGTTGAGGCGCACGAAGGTCTTGGTCAGGTTGTTGCTGCCCACGGTCTGCTTGAAGAACACCCCGGCGTCCTTGGTCGGCGCCATCGACACCAGGCCGATGTTGCCGCCGCTGGAGCCGATATGCGGGGCGTCCAGTTCGGACGAGCCCTGGGTGACGAAGACTTCCTGGAGGTTTTCCGGATCGCCCAGCAGGTTGGGGTACACGGCGTAGTTGCCCGAGTCGTTGATCGGGACGCCGTCCATGGTCATGCCGATCTGGTCGGAGTTCATGCCGCGCATGGTGAAGTTGAAGCCGGACAGACCGGTGCTGTCGTCACTGGAGACGTTGATGCCGGGGGTGTACTTCAGCTTGTCGACACCGTTGCCGGTCGGCGTCATTTTTTCCAGGGCTTCCTTGGTCACGGTGGAGCGCGACTTGGGGGCTTCTTCCTGGACCATCTGGCCATTGCCGACGGTCTGGCCGGTCACATTGACGTGACCGATATCCACGGAATCTTCTGCCAGCGCCGCAGCGGTCCAGCCGCCGCAACCCACAGCCAACATCATGACGAACAGCCGATCGAGTTTCACCGAGCTTCCCTCCCTAACTAAGTAATCCAGGTTTGTGTTGAAGACAGGTTTCAGGTTTCTTCCGGGCAGCCGCCCACGCGACGCCAGGGGCGGGGCGTCGGCGGGCAACTGTGGTGGAACCTAGTTTTCTATGTTGTAAACAAGCGTCGCGATGAATCGGTACTTGTCCTTGCCCGCGAAAACCGCTTCGGGAAAGGGTCTTACCTGCTCGATCCGGCGCAGGCTGGTTTGCGCAGCCTTGTTCAGCAGCATGCTGGCGGCCTTCTTCTCGATCCCTGAGTCGAGCACGCGTCCTCCCCGGTCGATCAGCAGCCAGACCACGACACTGCCTTCCGGGCGTTGCAGCGATGCCTCGCGGCCTCGCGGGTATTGCTTGTACTTCTCCAGCTCCGCATGCAGGGCAGCGATGTAGCTGTTTTCCAGTGCGGCCACGTTGACCGCGGGGGCCGCCGGGGGTGGTGGCGGTGCGGGTTTGGCGGCAACCGGCGCCGGGGCCGGTTTGCTCGGTGCCGGTGGGGTGACCGGCTGGGGCGGCGCTGGGGTAGGCGCCGGTTTTGCTGCGACCTGTGGTTTCGGTTTCGGTGGTTGCGGCTTCGGCTCAGGCGGTTTGGGCTTTGGCTTGGGCGGCGGTTCCGGCAACTCGACCACGGGTTCCGGGTCCGGCTCCGGCAGGGGTTCCGGCTCCGGTTCGGGTTCAGGTGGCGGCGGTGGTGGTGGCGGTGGTTCCGGCAGTAGCTCGGCCGGATCGATCAAGGCCACCTCGACCGTGCTTTCGTCATATTTCGGGGTGATCTTCAGGTCCGCCTTCAAGGCGCTCTGGACCGCCACCACCAACAAACAGATCGCCGGCAGGCACGCGAGGGCTTTTCGCGATTTGAACAGGGCCGACATGACTTACAACTTGCGCGTGGCGATGGAGACGGAGGCGAAGCCGTTGCTCTTGAGCAGATCCATCACTGCCACGAGCCGGCCCACTTCCACGTCCTGGTCGCTGTTGAGGATGATCACCAGCTTCTCGCTGCTGTTCTCCAGCGCCTTCAACTGGCGCACCAGCTCGTCCTCGTGGAGGTCCTGGCCGTCCAGTTGCAGGCGTTGGTCCAGGCCCAGGGTAATCACCGCCTTGTTCTGCGGTTTCAACTGCTGGGCATGGGCGGCGCCGGGCAACTGGGTCTTGATACCCAGGGCCGGAATCACGTTCAGGCTGATCAGCACGAAGAACACCAGCAGGAACATCATCACGTCGATCATCGGGATGATCTCGATGTGCAGGCGTTTCTTTTTCGGTTCTTCCCAACTGCGCATTGCGGTGGCTCTCCCACGTTTCCTGAGTTGTGAGAGCCCGTTACGGAATTTCCGAAAGCTGTCACTGATGTCAGGAACAACCTAGAGACCTGACGTTACAATTTCATGAAGTGGCGAAATGCCAGATTCTCTATTTGGCTAGTTTGGGTCTTGATTCGATAAATACGGGATTCCGTCACAAGCTGACAGGGTGGTCAGGGACTGAAACATAATTGACATTGCTGTCAGGTATGAAAGTTCGCCGTGCCGGTGACATGGCTCCGTCTATCTGTCTGCGAGGTTCCCGTGGGTATTTCCCGTTACACCCTGGCCGCCGTATTGGCTGTCTCCCTGCTGGGCTGTTCGCGCCCGGCGCAGCAGCCCGAGGTGCATTGGATCAGCGTCGAGCAACTGTCTGCGTCCTTGGCGAAGGAGGCACCGATGGCGGTGGGCTTCGATATCGACGACACCGTGCTCTACTCCAGTCCGTGCTTCTACGAGGGCCAGCAGAAGTATTCGCCGGGCAGCACTGCCTACCTGAAGAACATGGCGTTCTGGGCGGAAACCAATGGCGGTTGCGATCGCTATTCGATTCCCAAGGAGGTGGCGCGGGCGTTGATTGCCGAGCATCAGCGGCGCGGGGACACCGTGTATTTCATCACCGCGCGGCCGCGGACCGAGGGCGAGCAGTTGACCGCGATCCTGCAGCAGACTTTTGCCATCCGCGACATGCAACCGGTGGTGTTTACCTCGGGGCCGGACAAGGCGCGGTTCATTCGCGAGCTGGGGTTGCGGGTGTATTACGGCGATTCCGACAGCGACATCAGCTCGGCCAGGGAGGCGGGGGCAAGGCCGGTGCGGGTGATGCGGGCGAGCAACTCGACCAACCTGCCGCTGCCGGTGAATGGCGGGTTGGGGGAGGAGGTGCTGGTGGATTCGATGCACTGAGTCCGGCAAAGGATCTCTATCGTTTTCATTGGCCTCATCGCCGGCAACGCCGGCTCCCACAAGGATCCCGGCCGACCACAGAACTCAGGCCAGGCACACAACTTGTGGGAGCTGGCATTGCCAGCGATGAGTCCCTCAGGGACACCTTAGAACCTGTCCAGCCGATAGGCCGCGAAGTCCGGCAACCCCTCCACCTCACCTCCCATCAACCCACCCACCATCTCCGCCGTCACCGCCGCCTGGGTCAACCCCAGATGCTGGTGCCCGAAGGCCAGCAGCACGCGCCCGTCGCAGACCCGGTCGATCACCGGCAGCGAGTCCGGCAACGATGGCCGGAAGCCCATCCATGGCGTGGCTTCGCGGGCGTCCAGTGGCTGTTTGAACAAGCCTTGGGCGAGCTTCTGCAACTGCCAGGCCCGAGCCATGTTGGCAGGCCGTTCCAGCCCGGCGAACTCCACCGTACCGGCCAGGCGCAGGCCGCCGGACATCGGGGTCATGATGAACTTGCGCTCCAGCGAGGTGACGGCGAACGGCAGGCGCTGGTGTTCATGGGGCAGCATCAGGTGATAGCCGCGCTCGGTGTCCAGCGGTACCCGCTTGCCGGTCAGCGCTGCGGTGAGCCGGGCTGAGTGCGCGCCACAGGCGATCAGCACCCGGGGCACGGTCAGTTCGCCCTGGTCGCTGAGCAGGGTGATGCCATCGGCCTGCAAGCGCGCATCCCGAACCTCGCGCTGAACGAAGCGAACGCCGGCCGCAACAGCCGACTCGTACAGCGCCGTCAGCGCCACATGGGGATCGAGAAAGTGTCCGGTGGCGGGGAAGAACAAGCCGCCCTGGACATGCTCGCTCAACTGCGGCGCGGCGTTGCGCACGGCATCGGCCTGCCACAGCTGGACGGGCACGTTCTGCGCGCGCATGCGGGCTTGCAGCGCGTCGATGGCGGCCCGGGATTGCGGCTTTTCGAAGACCAGCAGCGAGCCGTCCTCGCGCAGCATGTCACTGCGCTGGACGGAGCCGAGCAGGCGCCGCCAGGCACCCAGGCTGGCCTCGTTGAGCGCGCGAATCCCGGCCACGCTGCGGCGAAACGGTGACGCTCGCAGGTTGAGCAGCAGGTGGACGAACCAGGGCATCGCCCGGGGCAGGTATTTCCAGTCCAGGCGCAGCGGCCCCATGGGGTCCAGCAGCATCGCCGGCAAGCGCTTGAGAATCGACAGGTCGGCGATGGGGAAGACCTGCTCGGTGGCCAGGTGCCCGGCATTGCCGAACGATGCGCCCATCCCGGGCGCCTGGCGATCCACCAGCACTACCCGCTGCCCCTGCCGCGCCAGTTGCAGCGCGCAGGCGACGCCGACGATACCGGCGCCGATCACGGCGATGTCCAGGTCACTGGAGGTAAAGGTCGTGGTCATGCTTCACGCTTCCCGCTGACCATCGAGCAACCGCCGCAGATGCAGCGGGTTGCCGTGTTGCAGGGCGACCGGCAGCAGGCTGTCGGGGAAGTCCTGGTAGCACACCGGACGCAGGAAACGCTGGATCGCCGCAGTGCCCACCGAGGTGCCGCGCGGGTCGGAGGTGGCCGGGAACGGGCCGCCATGGACCATGGCGTCGCAGACTTCCACGCCGGTCGGCCAGCCATTGACCAGCAGGCGCCCGGCCTTGCGTTCCAGCACTGGCAGCAGGGCGCGGGCCTGGTCGAGGTCGGCGTCGTCCAGGTGCAGGGTGGCGGTCAGTTGGCCTTCCAGGTGTTCGGCAACCTGGCGGACCTGTGCGTCGTCGCTGCAGGTCACCACCAGCGAGGCCGAACCGAATACTTCGGCCTGCAGGCTCGGGTCGTCGAGGAAGTCCCGCGCGCTGGTGACGAACAGGTGGGTCTGGCATTGGTTCGGACCGTCACCGGCCTTGCCGGCGGCAGCGGTGTCGGCACGGGGATTGGCGCCGAGGGCCTCGATGCCGTTGCGGTAGGCGCTGTAGATACCGGGGGTGAGCATGGTCTGCGCCGGGCTTTGCCAGATGTGCTGGGCGGCGCTGGCGATAAAGTGGTCGAGGTCCGGCCCTTGGCGGGCGATAACCAGGCCGGGGTTGGTGCAGAACTGCCCGGCGCCCTGGTTCAGCGAGGCGACGAAGCCTTGCGCCAGCGCTTCGCCGCGGGCCTGCAAGGCTGCCGGGAAGAGGAATACCGGGTTGATCGAGCTCATCTCGGCATACACCGGGATCGGCTCGGGCCGGGCCTGGGCGGCCTGGCACAAGGCGATGCCGCCACTGCGCGATCCGGTGAAACCGACCGCCTTGATCCGCTCGTCGCAGACCAGGGCGATGCCCACTTCGCGGCCGGAGCCATAGAGCAGGGAGAACACCCCCTCCGCCAGGTTGCACTGCTTGACCGCACGGGCCACGGCCTGGCCGACCAGCTCGCTGGTGCCGGGGTGGGCGCCGTGGGCCTTGACCACCACCGGGCAGCCGGCGGCCAGGGCCGAAGCGGTATCGCTGCCAGCGACGGAGAAGGCCAGGGGGAAGTTGCTGGCGCCGAACACCGCCACCGGGCCCAGGGGAATCTGCCGCTGGCGCAGGTCGGCGCGGGGCAGGGGCTGGCGTTGTGGCTGGGCGGGGTCGACGCGCACGTCGAGCCATTCACCGGCGCGCACGGTGCGGGCGAAGGTCCGCAGTTGGCCGCAGGTGCGCCCGCGTTCGCCGATGATGCGCGGGCGAGGCAGGCCGCTTTCGGCCACGGCGCGGTCGATCAGCACGTCGCCGAGGGCTTCGATCTGTTCGGCGATGGTTTCAAGAAAGGTCGCGCGGGCTTCCAGCGACGTCTCGCGGAAGCTGTCGAAGGCCGCCCAGGCCAGGGCGCAGGCCTGCTCCACGTGTTCGAGGGTGCCGCCCGGATAGACCGGATCCAGTGCTTGGTTGGTGCTCGGGTCGACCGCGCGGATCGCTTCGCGGCTGCCAGCGATGGCTTGCTGGCCGATGAGCATGCTGCCTGTCAGGGTCATGGCGCCTCCAGGAAAGAATTCGAAAGCCGGTGGCGCGACAGCAGGACGGCGCCACCGGTAGAGCGGGATGGGTCAGACCAGGTTGTGCGCGCTCGACCAGTTGGCGAACCACTGGCGGAACAGGTTGTACTGGGTCTGCGCGTAGTTGCGCTGGGCGTCGCTGAGCACGTCGGTTTCGTTGAAGTGCAGGGTGTATTCGAGGTCGCCGTTGAGGACCATCAGGTACTTGTAATAGAGCACCAGGTCGCAGCCTTCGTCGAAGGACGACAGCACCTGCAGGGCCTCGGACAGTTCCAGCGCACGGCTGCGGGCGGCGGCGTCGCCCTTGGCGGCCTGCTTGCTCAGTTCCACCAGCAGCAGGACTTCCCGCGGCAAGGCGTTGCCGATACCGGTGATGGCGCCGGTGGCACCACAGTTGACGAAGCCGTGGACCACCTGGGTATCGACACCGGCCATCAGGATCACGCTTTCATCCTGGGAGGTGATGTGCTCGGCGGCGTAGCGCATGTCGGCGGCACCGCCGAACTCCTTGAAGCCGATCAGGTTGGCGTACTTGCGGCGCAGCTTGAAGAACAGCTCGGCGCGGGTGGCGAAGCCGTAGTAGGGACTGTTGTAGATCACCGCCGGCAGGTTCGGCGCGGCTTCGAGGATGGCGGCGAAGTGGGCTTCCTGGGCGGCCGGCGAGGCACCGCGGGACAGCACGCGAGGAATGACCATCAGGCCATGGGCGCCGACCTTGGCGGCGTGGGCGGCGTGGGACACGGCTTCGCGGCTGTTGACCGCACCGGTGCCGACGATGGTCGGCACGCCGGCGGCGACCAGGCGGGCCACGCCTTCCTGGCGCTCGGCCTCGGTCAGCAGCGGCCAGTCGCCCATCGAGCCGCAGTAGACCACGGCGCTCATGCCGGTCTCGATCAGTTCCTTGCCCTTGCGGACCAGGGCGTCGAAATCAGGCTTGCGCTCGGTGGTGCAAGGGGTCATCAGGGCGGGGATGGTGCCGGTGAAGATGTTGCTGGTCATGGTTCTGTTCCTTTGGGTTTTCAGTTAGGTGGTGGGCTTGAGTGCCTCATCGCTGGCAATGCCAGCTCCCACAGGGTTCTGCGTGTTCGGTCTGGAAAGGTATGAGTCCGGTATCCACGGTCCTTGTGGGAGCTGGCGTTGCCAGCGATAGCGGGCTCAAGGGCAACTCAAATGCCCCAGGCAAACGCATCCGCGTCATCGATCAGCAGCGTGCTGTCGGCGGTCATGAAGGCTTGTCCGGTAATGAACGGGCGAATCCGCTCGCCGTCCTGTTCGTAGCGGCCTTCGAAGCGGCTGCCGGTGATGCTCGCCTGGACCCAGGTCTGCCCGGCGGCGAGCTTGCCGTCGGCGGCCAGGCAGGCCAGCTTGGCGCTGGTGCCCGTGCCGCAGGGCGAGCGGTCGTAGGCCTTGCCCGGGCACATGACGAAGTTGCGGCTGTCGGCCACGGCGTCGTCGGCGAACAGTTCGATATGGTCGATCGGCGCGCCGCCTTCACCGCTGATGCCTTGCTCCTCAAGGGCGCGGAGCATCTTCCAGGTCAGGTCGGTGAGGCGCTCGACGTTGTCCAGGCGCAGGTCCTGGCCGTGCTCGGAAACCAGGAAGAACCAGTTGCCGCCCCAGGCGATATCGCCGAGGAAGCTGCCGTAGCCCGGCACTGCGACCTCGACCTGCTGGCGGTAGCGGTACGACGGCACGTTGCCCACGGTGACCCGGCCATCCTCGTGCAGGGTGGCGCTGACCGGCCCCACCGGGGTGTCGATCTTGTGCACGCCCGGCTCGATCAGGCCCAGGTACTGCAGCGAGTTGACCAGGCCGATGGTGCCGTGGCCGCACATGCCGAGGTAGCCAGCGTTGTTGAAGAAGATCACGCCGCAGGTGGCATCCGCCGAGACCGGCGCACAGTACAGCGCACCGACCAGCACATCGTTGCCGCGCGGCTCCAGCAGGCAGGCGCGGCGCCATTCATCGTGCTGCTCGCGCAGGGCGTCGCGTTGCTCGGCCATGGTTGCGCCGGCCAGTTCGGGAAACCCCTTGAGTACCAGGCGGGTCGGTTCGCCGCCGGTGTGAGAGTCGATCACGTGGACCCGTTTCATGAAGCTGTCCCCTTCTTGAAGTTGTGGAGGTTTGGTTCAGGCCAGCAGGCCGTGGATATCGTTGAGCAGGCTTTGTTCGACCCAGACGCCCTGCGCTGCGGAGCGCTTGCGCGCGGCAAAGCGCCGCTGCGACGGCAGGCGCGCGCCCTGGTCGGTGATGGCGGCGAACAGGCGCTCGGCGCGTTGCTCGCCGGCCGCCAGGTCGTCGCCGGCGAAGCGCCGGGGATCGAAGGCCAGCAGCAGTTCGCCGTGGCACGGAGTGGCCCCGCTACCGCCGTCGAAGGCCAGGGAATCGGCGCTGGTCAGGTCGCCGATCAGCGCCCCGGCCAGCAGTTCGATCATCGCCGCCAGGGCCGAGCCCTTGTGCCCGCCGAAGGTCTGCATCGCGCCGTCGAGCACGGCCCGGGCATCGGTGCTGGGCATACCCTCGGCGTCCACGCCCCAGCCCAGGGGGATGGCCTTGCCCTGGCGGGCATGCAGTTCGATGTCGCCGCGGGCGATGGCGCTGGTGGCGAAGTCGAAGACGAACGGCTCCTGTCCCGTCCGCGGCCAGGCGAAGGCCAGCGGGTTGGTGCCGAACACGCCCCGCTTGCCGCCCTCCGGCGCGACCCAGGCATGGCTTGGCGTCATTGCCATGCCCACCAGGGCATGGCTGGCGATGGCTTCAACCTCCGGCCACAGGGCCGAGAAGTGGAAGCAGTTGCGGATCACCATGGCCGCCACGCCTTGCTCCCGGGCCTGTTGCACCAGGTGCGGCAGGCCGGTCTGGAAGGCCAGCAGGGAATAGCCGAAGTGCGCATCGACCTTGACGATCGCCGGTGCCGGTTGGCTCAGGGTTGGTTGTGCAACGGGGTCGACCTTGCCCGAGCGCAGCGAACGCACGCACACCAGTACCCGGTACAGGCCATGGGAATGGCACTCGTCGCGCTGGCCCTGGGTGATCACCTCGGCGATCGCCCGGGCGTGGTCCTCGGCCATGCCGTTGTCGGTCAGGGCGCGCAGGGCCAGGTCGAAGACCTGTTGCAGGCTGAGGTTGATGCGTTCGCTCATCAGGTTTTCTCCTGGGCTCAGGACAGCTGGGCGCGGGCACCGCGCGGGTCATGCAGCGGTCGTTGCTCGGCTTCGCTCTCGGCGTCTTCGGCGTCCAGTTGCACCAGGTGCGCCGGGATCCCGGTAGCCGCACCCCAGTAGTAGATGCCCAGGGCACAGAGGGCGACGACGATGGTGTCGAGCGGATGGGTGATGACGCCCATGCCGCCGAAGCTGCCGAGCCAGGAAAGCAGGATGGTCACGGCGTAGAAGCCGATCAGCCAGGCCGAGGAGCGCACTTGCTGGCCCAGGCTCAGGTGCATGGTCGGCACGAAGCGACCGCACAGCAGGTAGATGACGAACATCAGGATCTGCAGGCTGAGCAGCCAGGACACGGTCTTCCAGCCGGACCAGTAGACGATCAGCGCGGCGATGATGAACGACAGCGGACCGAGCACGCCCATGCCTTTCACCTTGAACGGGCGCACCAGTTCGGGAGCGTTGCGGCGCAGGGCGGCGACGGTGACCGGGGCAACCGCGTAGCTGAGGATCAGCGCGGCGGAGACCACGTTGATCAGTGCTTCCCAGGACGGGAAGGGCAGGGTCCAGAACACCGACAGGCCGAAGGTCAGCCACAGGGCCGGGCGCGGGATGCCGGACTTCTCGTCGATACGGGTGAAGATGCTGAAGAAGGTGCCGGTGCGGGCCCAGCCGTAGACCACGCGCGGGGTGGCGTTCATGTAGATGTTGCCGCAGCCGCTGGGCGAGATCACCGCATCGGCCACCACCAGCCAGGCCAGCCAGCCGACGCCGAGGGCGATGGCGATGTCGCGGTAGGGCAGGGCCAGTTCCTTGGTGACCCCGGCCCAGCCGTTGGCCAGCATTTCGGTCGGTACGCCGCCGAGGAAGGCGATCTGCAACAGGGCATAGATGGCGGTGGACAGCAGCACCGAGAGGATCAGGGCGATGGGGATGGTGCGCTGCGGGTTCTTCACTTCCGAGGCTACCGAGATGATCGGGGTCAGGCCCAGGTAGGCGAAGATGATGCCGCCGGCGGAGACCGCCATTTCCACGCCGGACAGGCCGAACGGGGCGAAGCCGTGGGAGGTGAAGTTGTCCGGCTTGAAGAAGGTGAACAGCACGCCGATCACCAGCAGCGGCACGATGAACTTGAACACGCTGACCAGGTTGTTGGACTTGGCGAAGGTCTTCACGCTGTTGTAGTTGAGGAAGAAGAACAGGCACAACAGGCCGAACTGCACCATCCAGCCGACTATCGTCGGGTCGCTGGAACCGGCCTTGGTCAGCTCGGGGAACCAGGCGGCGGCGTACTGGCGGGCGGCGACCACTTCGATGGCCACCAGGCTGGAGAAGGCGATCAGGGTGATGAAACCCATCAGGTAGCCCAGCAGCGGGCCGTGGGAGTACACCGGGTAACGCACTACGCCACCGGCCCGGGGCAAGGCTGCTCCTAGTTCGCAGTAGACGATGCCCAGCAGCAGGACGGCGAAGCCGCCGAGCAACCAGGAGAAGATCCCGGCGGGACCGGCAATGGCGGACACGTGGCTGGCGGCGAACAGCCAGCCGGAGCCGAAGATGGCTCCCAGTCCGATAAAGGTAAGGTCTACCAATGAAAGTTGTTTCTTGAACTTGCCTGACATGGCGTCGCCTTCTTGTGGGTTATTGGATAGGCAGAATGAATGTCACTGTTGCAACACTGACGCAGGGGATCACCCGGCGCGGTCAATGCACTTGTCGATAGCTTCTTTGTTATTTGAAAGTTCCTGTTAGGGCGTCATGCCGCGCAGCGCCTGGAGACACACTTCTCCAGCACTGGTAATGCATTGCCCACCATTCGCCACGACACTTCGACGACTCGGGCAATGTCGATACAGTGAACTCATCGGCGCCCCGGCGCTTGATGGTTTTCTCCAGTAGTCATGACGAAATCGGCATAGTTAGGAAATTTCGACAAGGTTCTTCGGAAATTTCTGAAGCTTTGCAGGCCACGTTGCATAAGGTTTTGTGTGTTGCTCGACAGTGCCGGCTGACTGCGGCAAGCTGGCTTGCGCCTCGACATGCGAGCGGATTTTTACCAGTCGGTCAGGAACCGGAGAGCCCCCGTGAACCCCAATGCATTTGCCATCCTGTGCCAGGGCCATGACCAGCATCGGCCGGAAAACATCGAAGAGTTTTTATCGGGCCTGGCCTTCCTGTTACCACTGTTCGATGCCATTCCCACTGCCACGATATTTATCAAAGACTTGCAGGCGCGTTATTTGTTGGCCAACTCGGCATTGGTTCAACGCTGCGGCCTGAAAAGTTTGAAACCCTTATTGGGCAAGACCAGTGCCGAAGTCTTTCCGGCACGCTTCGGCCCGGGATATACCGACCAGGATCGGCGGGTGCTGGAAGAAGGGCGGGTGCTGGAAGATCAACTGGAACTGCACTTGTATGACTCGCGCAAGCCGGGCTGGTGCCTGACCCACAAGCGCCCGCTGTTCAACCGGGCGGGGGACATCATCGGCCTGGCCGGGGTCTCGGTAGACCTGCAATCGGCCAGTTCCAGCCACCCGGCTTTCGAGCGCCTGGCGGCGGTGGACGAGCATATCCGCACGCATTTCCACCGGCCGGTGACGCTCGGCGAACTGACCCGCATCGCCGGCATCTCTGTGGCGCAGCTGGAGCGCTACTGCAAGCGGGTGTTCCACCTCACGCCGCGGCAGATGATCCACAAGGTACGCCTGGAACATGCCCACAAGCTGCTATCGACCGACCTGCCGATCACCGAGGTGGCGTTGCAGTGCGGGTATACCGACCACAGTGCGTTTACCCGACAGTTCAAGCAGTTGACCGGGTTTACACCGAAGCAGTATCGGCGGGCGATGGGGTTTGGGGATTGAGGAGGAACTATGCGCATCGGGTTAACGTGTCGCAGAAAAGCGGTTTTGGTAACACGTTTTGCTCATATGTCGCCGCCGACTACATGAGGTTATTCCTGACCAACTGAAACAGCTTGGAAACGATGCGGCCCCGGTGGGAGCTGGCTTGCCAGCGATTGCGATGGTG
>NZ_JBMDIJ010000087.1:0-24185 GCF_057808595.1 Pseudomonas sp. FG98
TCGCCAAAGATGTGTAGATACCCATGCTCATCGCTGGCAAGCCAGCTCCCACAGGTTTCGCGGTGCACGCAGACCTTGTGGGAGCTGGCCTTGCCAGCGATGAGGCCCTGAAGAGCACCGCCTGTTCTTACCCTTCCACCTCCTCATCCCGCCGATGCGCCCATTGGTACAAGGCCGGCAACACCAGCAAGGTCAGCGCCGTGGACGACAGGATCCCGCCGATCACCACCGTCGCCAGTGGCCGCTGCACTTCGGCGCCGGTGCCGGTGGCCAGGGCCATGGGGATAAAGCCGAGGGAGGCCACCAGGGCAGTCATCAGCACCGGCCGCAGCCGGGTCAAGGCGCCTTCGGTCACCGCGCTGGCCAGGGTCGCGCCTTCCTCGCGCAGGTTGCGGATAAACGAAATCATCACCAGGCCATTGAGCACCGCCACCCCCGACAGGGCGATAAAGCCCACCCCGGCCGAGATCGACAGCGGTATGTCGCGCAGCCACAAGGCGAGCACGCCACCGGTAAGGGCAAAGGGAATGCCGGTGAACACCAGCAGGCCGTCCTTGAGGTTGTTGAACATCAGGAACAGCAAGGTCATCACCAGCAGCAGGGCCACCGGCACGACGATCTGCAGGCGCTTGGCCGCCGATTGCAGTTGCTCGAACTGGCCGCCCCAGGTGGTCCAGTAGCCGGCCGGGATCTGCACATCGCGAATCAGGGTGTCGCTGGCTTCCTCGACGAAGGAGCCCAGGTCACGCCCGCGCACGTTGGCGCTGACCACTACCAGGCGCTTGCCGTTTTCCCGGCTGATCTGGTTCGGCCCCAGTTGCAGGTCGAGGCTGGCGACCTGGGACAGCGGGATGAAACCGATGCGCTCGGCACCCAGGGCGGCATTGGCCGGCACCGGGATCAGCAATCCGGCGAGGCCGTCGACATCGGTGCGCAGGGTTTCCGGCAGGCGCACCACCATGTCGAAGCGGCGGTCGCCCTCGTACAGGGTGCCGGCCTGGCGACCGCCGACGGCGATGGCCACGGCATCCTGCACTTCGCCGATGTTCAGGCCGTAGCGCGCGGCCTTTTCCCGGTCGATATTGATGGTCAGCACCGGCAGGCCGGTGGTTTGCTCCACCTTCACTTCCGAGGCGCCCTGTACGCCCTGCAAGGCCGTGGCGACCTTGGCGGCGGTGCGGTTGAGGGTGTCCATGTCGTCGCCGAAGACCTTTACCGCGACATCACTGCGCACCCCGGAAATCAGCTCGTTGAAGCGCAACTGGATCGGCTGTGACAGCTCGTAGTTGCTCCCCGGCACGCTGGCGGCGGCCCGTTGCACGGCGGCGATGATCGCCTCCCGCGACTTCGACGGGTCCGGCCATTGCTCCTTGGGCTTGAGCATGATGTAGGCGTCGGAGATGTTCGGCGGCATCGGGTCGGCGGCGATCTCGGCGGTGCCCGTGCGGGCGAACACCCGCTGCACTTCCGGAATCTGTTCCACCAGGGCCTTTTCCAGGCGTTGCTGCATGTCCACCGACTGGCTCAGGCTGGTGCCCGGTACGCGCAGCGCTTGCAGGGCCAGGTCGCCTTCGCTGAGGCTGGGGATGAACTCGCTGCCCATGCGGCTGGCCATGGCGCCGGTCAGCAGCACCACGCCGGCGGCAGCGGCGAAGGCCAGGTTGCGGCGCTTGAGCACCCATGCCAGCACCGGGGCATAGCCCAGGCGCGCCTTGCGCATGACCAGGCCTTCTTCTTCCTTGACCTTGCCGGTGACGAACATGGCGATCGCCGCCGGGACGAAGGTCACCGACAGCAGCATGGCGCCGAGCAGGGCGATGACCACGGTGAAGGCCATGGGGTGGAACATTTTTCCTTCGACCCCGGTCAGGGCGAAGATCGGCAGGTACACCACCATGATGATCAACTGACCGAAGATCAGCGGCCGGCGCGCCTCGCGGGCAGCGGCAAAGACCTCGTGGAAGCGCTCGGAGCGGGTCAGCATGCGCCCGTGCTTGTGCTGGGCATGGGCCAGGCGGCGGATGGCGTTTTCGACGATGACCACCGCGCCATCGACGATGATGCCGAAGTCGAGGGCGCCGAGGCTCATCAGGTTGGCGCTGACCTTGTTGTTGAACATGCCGGTGAAGGTGAACAGCATCGACAGCGGGATGACCATGGCGGTAATCAGCGCCGCGCGGATATTGCCGAGGAACAGGAAGAGAATGGCGATCACCAGGATCGCGCCCTCGATCAGGTTCTTCTTCACCGTGGCGATGGCTTTTTCCACCAGGTTGGTGCGGTCGTAGACGGTCACCGCCACCACGCCTTCGGGCAGGCTGCGGTTGATCTCGGCGAGCTTGGCCGCCACCGCCTGGGACACCGTGCGGCTGTTTTCGCCGATCAGCATGAACACCGTGCCCAGCACCACTTCGCGGCCGTTCTCGGTGGCGGCGCCGGAGCGCAGCTCCTCGCCGAGGCTGACCTCGGCGACATGGCTGACCCGGATCGGCGTGCCGTCGACGCTGGAAATCACGATATTGGCGATGTCCTCCAGGCTGCCGACCTGGCCCGGAGCGCGGATCAGCAACTGCTCGCCGCTGCGCTCGATATAGCCGGCGCCGACGTTGCCGTTGTTGCTTTCCAGGGCGGTGACCAGGTCGCCGAGGGTCAGCCGGTAGGCGGCCAGGCGCCGGGGATCGGGAGCCACCAGGTACTGCTTGGCATGGCCGCCGATGGTGTTGATCTCGGCCACCCCCGGCACGTTGCGCAACTGCGGCTTGATGATCCAGTCCTGTATCACCCGCAGGTCGGTGGCGGTGTAGGGCGTGCCGTCTTCCTTGCGCGCGCCGTCCTCGGCTTCCACGGTCCACAGGAAGATCTCGCCAAGGCCGGTGGACACCGGGCCCATCACCGCCTCGACCCCCTGCGGCAACTGCTCCTTGGCCACTTGCAGGCGTTCGTTGACCTGCTGGCGGGCGAAGAAGATATCGGTGCCGTCGGCGAAGATCACCGTCACCTGCGACAGCCCCGAGCGCGACAGCGAGCGGGTCTGTTGCAGGCCGGGCAGACCGGCCATGGCGGTTTCCACCGGGAAGGTGATGCGCTGCTCGGTTTCCAGCGGCGAATAGCCCGGCGCGGCGGCGTTGATCTGCACCTGGACGTTGGTGATATCCGGCACCGCGTCGATCGGCAGCTTCTGGTAGCTGTAGATCCCAAGGCCAGCCATCAGCAGCACGGCGATCATCACCACGACGCGCTGCTCGATGGCGAAGCGAATCAGACGTTCAAACATGGAGGGTCATCCTGTACGGGCGCATCAGTGGCTGTGCTCGGCGGAGGCCTTGCCCAGCTCGGACTTGAGGGTGAAGCTGCCGCGGGTGGCGACCAGGGCCCCGGCGGGCAGGCCGTCGAGCACCTCGACGTAGTCGCCGTCGCGGCGGCCCAGGGTCACCGGGCGGGTGTCGAAGCCGGCGTCGGTGCGGACGAACACCGAGGGTTGGTCTTCCACGGTCTGTACGGCTTCATGGCGCACGGTGACTGCTGCCGGGGCAGTGCGGGTGGTGACTGCGATGCTGACGAACAGCCCCGGGCGCCAGGCGCCGTTGGGGTTGGTCAGGGTGACGCGGACGGTGGCGGCGCGGTTCTGTTCGCCGAGCAGGCTGCCGACGTAACCGATGGTGCCGTCCACGGCGCTGTCCAGGTCTGGCGAGGAGACTCGCACGGCGCGCCCGGTGGCGACCTTGTCGAGGTCACGCGGCGGCACGGCGAAGGTCGCCCATACCCGCGACAGGTCGGACAGGGTGAAGGCGTTGCTGGCTTCGCTGACCACCTCGCCGAGGGCCAGGTGCTTTTCCACCACCACCGCATCGAATGGCGCGCGCAGTTCGTAGCGGTTGCCGCCGGCGGCACCGACCGAGGCGCCGAGGGCGGCGACTTTCTGCCGGGCATTGGCCAGGCCGATCTCGGCTTCCTGCAGGGTCTGCCGGGCTTGCAGGTAGTCCTGCTCGGCGGAGATGCGCTCCTGCCACAGCTGCTTTTCCCGCTCGAAGGTGACCCGCGCCAGTTCGACCCGGCGCTGGGCGGCCTGCTGTTCGCTGCGCAGGTCGGAGATCTGCTGGCTGGCGATCACCGCCAGCAACTGGCCTTTCTTTACCGTCTCGCCGAGATTGGCGCTGACGCTTTCCACCACCCCGGGCACCCGTGGCACGACGTGGGCGGTGCGGTCCTCGTCGAAGCGGATCTCGCCGGGGAAGCTGACCACGCTGCCCAGTTCACGCGGTGCGGCGGCCTCCACTTCGATGCCGGCGGCCTCGATCTGCCGGGCGTCGAGGCTCAGCTTGCCTTCTTCTGCGTGGCCGTCTTCGCCTTCTTCGGTATGGCCTTCTTCTTCGTCGTGCCCGTGGTCATCCTTGGCGGTTTTCGCCGATGCATGGCCGTGGCCGTCATCAGCGCCATGTTCGGCGTTGTCGTTCCAGGCCATGCCGGCAAAGCCGAGGGCTGTCGCCGCGAGCAGCGCGAGGGCGAGGGCGATCTTGCGTTTGTTTTCCATTACTGCTCCTGGGTCGGATTCAAGGGGTGGCGGTGGCGCTGCCGAGGTCGCCGTAGACCCGTTCCACCTGGGCCCGGGCGGCGCTGGCGCTGGCCAGGGAGGCGAGGTACTGCTCGCGGGCGGTGATCAGGGTGCGCTGGGCATCGAGCACTTCGATAAAGCCGAACTTGCCCATCTCGAAGCCGCGGGTGGCGGTGTCCACCGCCTGGCGTGCGGCGGGGAGGATGCTGCGGTCATAGGCCTCGATCTCGCCCATGGCCGTGGCCCATTGGTTCAGGGCGCTGCGGGTTTCGCTGCGCAGGCGCAGCTCCACGGCATTGCGCAGGTCGCGGGACTGATCGGCGCGGCGTGCGGCGGCGAGGACATTGCCCTGGTTGCGGTCGAACAGCGGCAGCGGCACGGACAGGCCGACCACGTTGACCCGCTCGCGCTCGGCGCGGTCGTACTGGCTGCCGAGGCTGACGGTCAGGTTGGGGATGCGCTGGGCCTTTTCCGAGCCCAGGGCGGCGTCGTTCTGCTCGATCTGCGCGGTGGCCTGGCGCAGCTCGGCGGTCTGTTCCAGGCGTGCGAGCAAGGGCTCGGCATCCGGTGGCAGACCCGGCGACAGCGACGGCGATTGCAGGCGCTCGAAGCTGCCGGCGCTGCTGCCAGTAACGTGCGCCAGTTGCCGCCAGGTCGTGGTTTTCAGGGTTTCGGCACGGCCCAGTTGCAGGCGCGCCTCGGCCAGTTGCACCTGGGCACGGGTCGCTTCCACCGGCGAGGACTTGCCCGCGCGTACCCGGCCTTCGACCACCCGCAGTCCGCGTTCGGTCAGCTCCAGGGACTGCTGCGCCAGTTCCACGCCGGCCTGTGCGCGCAGGCCGGCATGGAAGGCCTCGGTCACTTCGGCGCGCAGGGCGTTGAGCTGGCGTTCCAGGGTCATCTGCGCCAGGTTCTGGCCGATGCTCGCCACCTCGATCCGCGCCCCGCGCTTGCCTCCCAGCTCCAGCGCCTGGCTGATGCTCACGGTGCTGGTGCTGGTGTTGCGCCGGGTGTCCTCGACTTCGTAGGACAGCTCCGGATTGGGGATCAGTCCGGCCTGGCGCCGGGCGCCGTCGGCGATGCCGATTTCCTGGCGGGCGGCGGCCAGGTCCGGGTTGTGTTCCAGGGCCGTGGCGATGGCCTGCGGCAGACTCAGGCTGTCGGCCAGGGCCAATGGGGCGGCCAGCGCCAGGCAGAGCGTGACGACGGTTCGGGAGAGGAAGGGATGTCGGGGCACTGGCGGGTCCTCGTGCGCAGAAAGCCCGACGGGAACGCCGAAGATGCCGCCAGGCCCTGTTGGAAAGATGGCGGCACTCTAAGTAGCGGCAGGTATCAGGGGGGTGTCGGCAAAATTACAATTCTGTAATCGAGGAAGCCGCCAGATAACAGGCGGATGACGGCATTGTAATGCGCCGCTCACCTTGCCGTTATCCAGCCTTTGCAATGCTCTGCGGCGGGCGCCATCACACCTCCAATAACGCGCCTGGACATCAGAATAAAAACTGCCGGACCTCGAAGGAGCATTGCATGAGTCGCAGGTTACCGCTTTATCTGGCAGCGCTTGGCGCGCTGTCCGCAAGTCAGGCCGTCAACGCCGCAGAGCAGGCCGAGGGCTTTATCGAAGGCAGCAGCCTGTCGCTGCTGAACCGCAACTTCTATTTCAACCGTGATCACCGCGACGGCCCGGCGCCGACCCAGGGCAAGCCGGCTGACAACGGCTATTCCGAAGCCTGGGCCCACGCCGTTATCGGCAGGTTCTCCTCCGGCTTCACCCAGGGCACGGTCGGCTTCGGTGTCGATGCCTTCGCCATGCTCGGCCTGAAACTGGACACCGGCGGCGGCCGCAATGGCGGGCGCAGTTCGTTCGACGTGCTACCGGTGGACCGCGATGGCCAGGCCCGGGACGAATACAGCAAGGTCGGCGGGGCGGCGAAAGCACGCCTGTTCGACACTGTGGTGCGGGTCGGCGATGTGTTCCCGGTGACGCCGGTGGTGGCAGCCGGCGACTCGCGCCTGCTGCCGGAAAGCTTCCGTGGGGTGACTGCGGAGAACACCAGCATCGATGGTCTCACCTTGCAGGCGGGGCGCCTGCACTCGATGAGCCAACCGGTGTCGAGCAATATGCGCGACGGTTTCGTCACCTTCTACGGCGGCGCAGTGGACTCGCCCTGGGTCGCCTATGGTGGCGGTGACTACGCCCTGACCGACCATCTCAGCGTCAGCCTCTATGGCAGCCGGCTCAAGGATGCGTGGAACCAGTACTACGTCGGCACCAGCTTCACTTATCCGCTGGCCGAGGACCTCGATTTGATCAGCGGTTTCAATGCCTATCGCGCGGTCGATGAAGGCAAGCAGCTGCTGGGCGAGTTTGCCAACACCATCTGGAGCGGCAAGCTCGGCCTGCGCTACGGCGCGCACACCGTAGCGCTGACCCACCAGCGCAACAACGGTGACGATGACTTTGACTACCTGCGCCAGTCGGACTCGATCTTCCTCGACAACTCGATCCAGTACAGCGACTTCAACTCACCGAAGGAGCGCTCGTGGATGCTGCGCTACGACCTGGACATGGCCAGCTACGGTGTGCCCGGTCTGTCGTTCATGACCCGCTACGGCAGGGGCAGCGATGCCGACTATTCCAACGCCAACAGCGTGTACATGCGCCGCGATGGCAATGGCGACCCGCTGACCGACCAGAAGCGCTGGGAGCGGGATATCGAAGTCAAGTACGTGGTGCAGAGCGGCGCGGCCAAGGACCTGTCCTTGCGCGTGCGCCAGGCCACCACCCGGGCCACCGCGTTCGAATCGGACCTGGATGAAGTTCGCCTGATAGTGGAATACCCGCTGTCGGTTCTCTGATTCACCTTGAGAAGCTCCCCAAGCTCCTTTGGTTAAAAGGTGGATATCTTTGGCGCCCGCTTGGGCGCCTTTTTTTGTTCTTGAGGGCTTCATCGCTGGCAAGCCAGCTCCCACGCCGATCTCTGTGGGAGCTGGCTTGCCAGCGATGAGGCCCTCAAGAACACTTAATTACCCCGGTCCAACCGCCGGAAAACCAGCCCCGCCGCCAAACACATCAAACTCACCAGCACCAGGGTCAACTGGATATCCCCGGCCTCCGGCTGCCCATGCCCGCGCAGCCTCTGCACCAACCCCAGCAGCATCGCCGCCAGGCACACGGCCAGGCTCAGGCTGATCTGTACGCTGGTGGCCGACAGGGTGGCGGCACTGGCCGAGCGGTGCGGCGGGATATCGGCATAGGTCAGCGCGCCCACCGCGGTCATCTGCAACGAGCGCGACAGCCCGCCAACGAACAGCATGAACATCACCACCACGGGCGCCGTCTCGGCGGTAAACAGCGCGCACAGGGCAATGGAAAGCGCGCCGAGCAAGGTGTTCCACACCAGCAGGTCACGGAAGCCGAAGCGTCGCGCCAGGGGCACCGAGATGAACTTGATCAGCAGCGCCCCGGCACCACCGGCAAAGGTCAGCAATCCGGCCTCCAGCGCACTCATGCCATAGCCGAGCTGGAACAGCAGCACCAGCAGGAACGGCAGCGACGCACTGCCCAGGCGAAACAGCGTGCCGCCGCAGAGCACCAGGGCGAAGCTGGGAATGCGCAGCAGCGACAGGTCCAGCAGCGGCGCTGGCGCCCGCCGGGCATGGCGTATATAGCATCCGGCGAACGCGATCCCGGCGAGCAGCAACAGGCACGACCATTCCCAGCGCAGCGAGCCGTGTCCGAGGCTTTCGAAGGCCAGCACCAGGCAGGCCAGGGCCGGGCTGCCGAGCAGGAAGCCGCGCAGGTCCAGCGGCCGGCTGCGCTGCCCTGGATAGTCCGGCACATGGCGCAGCACCAGGGCGATGCCAAGCAGGCCGATGGGCAGGTTGAGCAGGAAGATCCAGTGCCACGACAGCCAGGTCACCAGCAGCCCGCCCAGCGGCGGTCCGAACACCGGGCCGAGCAGGGCGGGCATGGTCAGGTAGGCCATGGCCTTGAGCAGATCGCGCTTGCTCGACCAGCGCAACAGGATCACCTGGCCCACCGGCACCATCAGCGCCCCGGCCATGCCCTGGGCAAAGCGCGCCAGGGCCAGTTGCCAGAGGCTGGCGGCCAGGGCGCAGGCCAGTGAACTGGCGACGAACAGGCCGATCGCCGCGATGAATACCCGACGCGGTCCCAGGCGTTCGGCCAGCCAGCCGCTGAGGGGTATGAACATCGCCACCGCCAGCAGGTAGAGGGTCACCACCAGGTTCATGCGCACGCTCGGCTCGCCGAAGTCCGCCGCCAGTTGCGGCAGGGCGGTGAGCACGGCGGTGGAGTCGAGCAGTTCCATGAACAGCGCGCAGCCGATGATCATCGGTACCTTGCGCTGGAAGGCTGGCGAGGTCTGTTCCAGGTCGGGACGGATCGGTGCGTTCAGGTCGTCCGCCTTAGCGCAGGGCGGGAGGTTGCAGGCGGCATGGTCGGTGTTCTTCATCATGGGGAAGATGGCGAACAGGGTAGGGCGGGGTGGTGGGGTTGTGAAATATCGGTTGGTGATTTGTTAATAACGATTGTTGTGTTTTATGCGTTTAAAGCATGTTGATCATTAGGCCTCATCGCCGGCAATGCCGGCTCCCACAGGGTTCTGGGCCAGCCGCATGATCCAGGCTCGACACAGAAACCTGTGGGAGCTGGCCGGGCGGCGATCCGATTGCCAGCGATGAGGCCCTAAAGTCCAGCGGCAAACTCACTGAATGATCTTCAACCCCTCCTGCCGCGGCCCGCTGAAGATCTTCATGTAGCGCAGGGTCACCTGGGCATGTTCGCGCATGATCGCCTCGGCCCTGGCACCCTGGCCGGCAAGTAGCGCATCGACGATGGTGTGGTGCTGCATGTTGGCGAAGTTGAAGCGGCGGAACTCCTGGGCCAGGTTGTTACGGTCCACCGCAATCGAGCTGACCGAAGCGAACGGCAGGTGCTCGTTGCGCGACAGCGCCTCGGCCACCGCCGCGTTGCCGCTGGCATCGATGATGGTCTGGTGAAAGCGCTTGTTGATGTCGTGATAGGCCGCCAGGTCTTCCTCGGTGACGAAGCCCTTGTCGAACAGACGGTCCGCCTGCTCCAGGCACTCCAGCAATACCGTCCGCGCGGCCTTGTCCAGGCCACGTTCCGCTGCCTGGCGGGCGGCCAGCCCCTCCAGCGCGCCGCGCACTTCCACGGCATTGCCGAGGGTTTCCGCAGTCACTTGCTTGACCGCAAACCCCCGCGCGCCCTGGCGCACCAGCAAGCCTTCCTGCTCCAGCGCGCGCAGGGCCATGCGCACCGGCATCCGCGAGACTTCGAGCAACTCGGCGGTAGGCACCTCGGCAATACGCTCGCCCGGCGCGAACTGGCCATCGAGGATCATCCTGCGCAGCAGGTTCAGTACACGTTGTCCGGATCCACTCACTGCGGCCTCCACGGCCAAGCCCTTCGTGCGCGGCACTGTAGCGGCTTTGCGCGTGTCTGTGAAAGGAGGGGCGAGATAAATCCCGGGCGATTATCGAACCATTAATGGATCCATTGTGTGCGTTTTTGTTGTGTTTTTGTCTCGTTGAATCCAGTTTATGGATCCATCACAACAACAAAACGAGCCTGCCTCATGCATCCGAAAAACGCCTGGTATGTCGCCTGCACCCCTGACGAGATCGCCGAAAAGCCCCTGGGCCGCAAGGTCTGCAACGAGAACATGGTGTTCTATCGCGGCGACCAGTCCCGTGTTGCTGCGCTTGAAGACTTCTGCCCGCACCGGGGCGCACCGCTGTCCCTGGGCTTTGTCCGCGATGGCAAGCTGATCTGCGGCTACCACGGCCTGGAAATGGGTAGCGACGGCCGCACTGCGGCGATGCCGTGCCAGCGGGTCCAGGCGTTTCCGGCGATCCGCAGCTTCCCGGTGGAGGAACGCCATGGCTTCATCTGGGTCTGGCCGGGTGATCCGGCGCTGGCCGACACGGCGCTGATTCCCCACCTGCACTGGGCCGAGAGCCCCGACTGGGCCTATGGTGGCGGGCTTTACCATATCGCCTGCGACTACCGCCTGATGATCGACAACCTGATGGACCTGACCCACGAAACCTACGTCCATGCCTCCAGCATCGGCCAGAAGGAAATCGACGAGGCACCGGTCAGCACCAAGGTCAATGGCGACGAGGTGATCACCAGCCGCTTCATGGAAAACATCCTGCCGCCACCGTTCTGGCAGGCGGCCCTGCGCGGCAATGGCCTGGCCGACGATGTGCCGGTGGACCGCTGGCAGATCTGCCGTTTCACCCCGCCCAGCCACGTGATGATCGAAGTCGGCGTGGCCCATGCCGGCACTGGCGGCTACGACGCACCGGCGGCGTGCAAGGCCGGCAGCATCGTGGTGGATTTCATCACCCCGGAAAGCGACACCTCGATCTGGTACTTCTGGGGCATGGCGCGCAACTTCAAGGCCGACGACCCGGCGCTGACCGAGACCATCCGCACTGGCCAGGGCAAGATCTTCGCCGAAGACCTGGAAATGCTCGAACGCCAGCAGCGCAACCTGCTGGAGCATCCGCAACGCAACCTGCTCAAGCTCAACATCGATGCTGGTGGCGTGCAGTCGCGGCGCATCATCGAACGGATCATCGCCGCCGAGCAGGCGCCGCTGATTGCCCGGAGCGCCTCGTGATGGAACTGCTGATCAAGGCGATGCGCCTGGAGGCGCAGGACATTCTCGGCCTGGAACTGGTGCGCGAGGACGGCGGAGAGTTGCCCGCATTCGCGGCCGGGGCGCATATCGACCTGCATCTGGGCGGTGGACTGGTACGCCAGTATTCCTTGTGCAACGACCCATGGGAGCGGCGTCGCTATTGCATTGGCGTGCTGCTGGATGGCGAGTCCCGAGGTGGCTCGCGGGCGGTGCATAAGCGCCTGCGGGTGGGGCAGTTGGTGACCGTCAGCGAACCGCGCAACCTGTTCGCCCTGGAGGCCGGGGGCGGGCGTTCGCTGCTGTTCGCCGGTGGCATCGGCATCACCCCGATCCTGGCCATGGCCCATGAACTGCAGCGCCAGGGGCGACCTTTCGCACTGCATTACTCGGCGCGTTCGGCGCAGCGCGCGGCGTTTCTCGAACCGCTCGGAGAACTGCCGGCGCGCTGCTATTTCGACGACGGCGAGCGCCTGGACCTGGCTGCCGTGCTGGCGGCGGAGCCGGCGGACACCCATCTCTATGTGTGCGGGCCGGCAGGCTATATCGCCCATATCCTCGATGGCGCCCGGGCCCTGGGCTGGGACGAGTCGCGGCTGCACCGTGAGTATTTCGCCGCGGCGCCGGTGGAGCATGGCGAGGATGGCGCCTTCGAGGTGCGCATCCATGGCACCGGGCAAGTGTTCAACGTACCGGCGGACCGTTCCATCACCCAGGTGCTGGACGAGGCCGGGATCATCATTCCGGTGTCCTGCGAGCAGGGCATCTGCGGCACCTGCGTGACTCGCGTGGTGGATGGCGAGGTGGACCACCGTGATCAGTTCCTTACCGACGCCGAGCGGCGTGAGCAGATGACGCCGTGCTGTTCCCGGGCCAGGGGCGGGTGTCTGGTGCTGGATCTCTAGGCAAGCCTTGACGGCCTCATCGCTGGCAACGCCAGCTCCCACAGGGTTATGCGGTGTGCACGATCCTTGTGGGAGCCGGCATTGCCGGCGATGAGGCCGTCATTGACACCACATGCCCCTGCAAGCCTGCAAAGCTTTTTCCTCTCCAGCCAGAACATTTTTAATATTTTTCCTGTCCTGCGATCTGCCCCATCATCGGCCTCAGAACAATAACGACGCGCCCCTGGCGCTCGCTACCCGGCCGGTGCCTCGGCTTACCCATAACAAGAAGCGCACCCGCCTTACTGCCCTTTCAAGACTGTCTGTGCCAACCCTGTCGGGGTCGACGACCCGCGCCTGCTGTTCTCGGCTACCCGGCAATTACCTTGAGAAGTAGGGAGGAAGTGTCGATGTCTTTGAAAATGCATGCGTGCGCAGCAGCGGTGATTTGCGCAATGGCGGCGGGCAATGCCCTGGCGGCGGCGGACAAGCTGACGGTGATCTCCTTCGGCGGCGCCACCAAGGCCGCCCAGGACCAGGCCTATTTCAAGCCGTTCGAGCAGAGCGGCGCGGGCAAGGTGGTCGCGGGTGACTACAACGGCGAACTGTCCAAGGTGAAAGCCATGGTCAGCGTCGGGCAGATTTCCTGGGATATCGTCGAGGTGGAAAGCCCGGAACTGTTGCGCGGCTGCGAGGAAGGCCTGTTCGAGAAACTCGATCCCGGCCTGCTCGGCAACAACGATCACTACATCGCCAACACCGTCAGCGAATGCGGCGTGGCCAGCTATGTCTGGTCCATGGTCATGGCCTACAACCCGGCCAAGCTGGCGAGTCCGCCAACCTCCTGGGCCGACTTCTGGGACACCAGCAAATACCCGGGCAAGCGCGGTCTGCGCAAGGGCGCCAAGTACACCCTGGAAGCCGCGTTGCTGGCCGACGGCGTCAGCCGCGCCGACCTGTACAAGGTTCTCGCCACCCCCGAGGGCGTGACCCGTGCCTTCGCCAAGCTCGACCAGATCAAGTCCTCGATCCAGTGGTGGGAAGCCGGCGCCCAGCCGCCGCAATGGCTGGCCGCCAATGACGTGGTGATGTCCGCGGCCTACAACGGCCGGATCGCCGTGGCGCAGAAAGAGGGCACCCACCTGGGTATCGTCTGGAACGGCGGCCTCTACGACCCGGACCACTGGGCCATCGTCAAGGGCTCGCCGAACAAGGCCCTGGCCGAACGCTTCATCGTCTTCGCCAGCCAGGCCGACAGCCAGAAGACCTTCTCGTCGAACATCCCCTACGGCCCGGTCAACAAGCAGACCCTCGACGCCCTGCCGGCGGATATCCAGGCACAACTGCCAACCGCGCCGGCCAACCTGGAGCAGGGGCTGCTGGTGGATTCCAGTTTCTGGGTCGATCACGGGGAGGAGCTGGAGGAGCGTTTCAACGCTTGGGCTGCGCGCTAGGCTGACGGCCTCATCGTGCTAAACCTACTTTCATGGAACACTACGTGACTCATTGATTTATCGGTACCTGTGGGAGCTGGCTTGCCAGCGATGACGTCGGTGAATTCACTGCCGCTATCGCTGGCAAGCCAGCTCCCACAGAGTGCACGCCGCAAGGATTCACCCAGCCGACCTACTCGACCATCACGGTCACCTGCCTGCCGACGCCGACATGGCGATTCCCCCATCCCTCCTGGCAGATTCGCCATTAATGGCGAAAATCTCTATTGGTAATTAAATATTTCACGATCTGTAAATGCTGAGACGTCAAAAGCCCGGTTTTATTGGGTTTAAATTTTGATGTTTCTAGTTGTTTCTTATTTTTTCCGAAGAGCCATGCGGATATTCCGCAGGCCTTGTAGGAAAAGGAGCAAGCGCGTGTTGGGGGCTGGAATGCCCGAATAAGATAGTTCATTGTTTCGCGTCATTCGCTCAGCACCTCTGCTGTCAGTCCTTCCCGGGCTGGGCGATCTGTTGTCAATGTTTCAATGAATTTGTTCGCCAGTGGCGAGCATGAACTTGCTTATTCCGCATTCAGTTCTTGGAGGAACCGATGGCGTCAAACAGTTTCCAGAATGAAGTACCCAAGGCCCGCGTCAATATCAAACTCGACCTGCATACCGGCGGCGCACAGAAGAAGGTCGAGCTGCCACTGAAGCTCATGATGATGGGCGACTACAGCAATGGTCGCGAACAGCGCCCATTGTCCGAGCGCAGCAAGATCAATATCGACAAGAACAACTTCAATGCCGTCCTCGCCGACTTCTCTCCGGCATTGAAACTTTCGGTCGAGAATACTCTGGCCGGTGATGCCTCGGACATGCCCGTGCAGTTGGACTTCCGCCACATGAAGGACTTCGAACCCGAGCAAGTGGCCCGGCAGATCCCAGAACTGCGGGCGCTGCTGGCCATGCGCAATCTGCTGCGCGACCTCAAGTCCAACCTGCTCGACAACATCACGTTCCGCCAGGAGCTGGAACGCATTCTCAAGGACGATTCCCTCAGCGACGAACTTCGCCGCGAACTGGCCGCGCTGGCACCACAGTAAATCCGTCGACTCTCTTCGCTTCGCACTACAGGAAGTTACAACATGTCCGTAGAACACTCTTCCGCGTCATCCCGTGGCGCCTCGACCGTGGCTGAAAACAACCAGGGTATTTACAGTTCGCTGTTCAGCAAGATCAACTTGAACCCGGTTTCGGAACTGGGTGATATCGAAGTTTTCCAGCATACCGAAGCACTTTCCGAAGTGTCCGCCGACGAGCGGGTCACCGCCGCCGTCGATGTCTTCCTGAAGCTGGTCAAGCAGTCGTCGCGCAAGGTCGAGCGCCTGGACAAGACCCTGCTCGACGAGCATATCGCCGCCCTCGATGCACAGATCAGCCGGCAGCTCGATGCGGTCATGCATCACCCTGACTTCCAGCGCGTCGAGTCGACCTGGCGCGGGGTCAAGCAACTGATCGACCAGACCGATTTCCGCCATAACGTGCGCATCGAGCTGCTGGATATCAGCAAGGACCACCTGGTCCAGGACTTCGAGGACGCCCCGGAAGTCGCCCAGAGCGGTCTGTACCTGCACACCTACACCCAGGAATACGACACCCCCGGCGGCGAGCCGATCGCGGCGGCGATTTCCAACTACGAGTTCGATCGCGGTGCCCAGGACATCGCCCTGTTGCGCAACATCTCCAAGGTCGCGGCCGCCGCGCACATGCCCTTCATCGGCGCAGTGGGGCCGGCGTTCTTCGGCAAGCAATCGATGGAGGAGGTGGCGGCGATCAAGGACATCGGCAACTACTTCGAGCGTGCCGAATATCTCAAGTGGAAGGCGTTTCGCGATACCGACGACGCGCGCTACATCGGCCTGACCATGCCGCGGGTGCTCGGCCGCCTGCCCTACGGCCCCGATACCGTGCCGGTGCGCAGCTTCAACTACATCGAGAGCGTCAAGGGCCCGGACCACGACAAGTACCTGTGGACCAGCGCCTCGTTCGCCTTCGCCGCGAACATGGTCAAGAGCTTTATCGCCAATGGCTGGTGCGTGCAGATCCGTGGCCCGCAATCCGGCGGTGCGGTCAGCGACCTGCCGATCCACCTGTATGACCTCGGCACTGGCAACCAGGCCAAGATCCCGTCGGAGGTGATGATTCCCGAAACCCGCGAATTCGAGTTCGCCAACCTCGGCTTCATTCCCCTGTCGTACTACAAGAACCGCGACTACGCCTGCTTCTTCTCCGCCAACTCGACGCAGAAGCCGGCCCTGTACGACACCGCCGATGCCACCGCCAACAGCCGCATCAACGCGCGCTTGCCGTACATCTTCCTGCTGTCGCGCATTGCCCATTACCTGAAGCTGATCCAGCGCGAAAACATCGGTACCACCAAGGACCGCAGCGTGCTGGAGCAGGAGCTGAACCGCTGGATCAAGGGGCTGGTCACCGAAATGACCGACCCGGGCGACGACCTGCAAGCCTCCCATCCGCTGCGCGAAGGCAAGGTCGTGGTCGAGGACATCGATGACAACCCCGGCTTCTTCCGCATCAAGCTGTATGCCGTACCGCACTTCCAGGTTGAGGGCATGGACGTCAACCTGTCGCTGGTTTCCCGGATGCCCAAGGCCAAGGCCTGATGCGCACGGAGGGAGGCCATCCGATGAAGATCCATCGTCCACTCTGGTTCGCGGGTGCCTTGCTGTGCCCGCAGCAGTTCCAGCAACAGGCGCGCTGGGAGGCGCGCACCACCGAAAGCGTGGCCCGCCTGGCCCTGGTTCATCCCTGGGGCGTGGAGGTCGCGACCTTCGATCGCGATGCCTTGCGCCTTGGCGTGCTCAAGGCCAGCGAGCTGCTGGTGCGCCTGCCCGACGGTACGCTGATCGACACCGTCCACGCCGACCGCTTGCCGCCGGCCGTGGAGCTGGCCCGGCTGCTGCCCGCGGACGCCGCGCAAGCCACCGTGCTGCTGGCCTTGCCGCGGGAACATGCCAATGGCGAGAACTGCCTGTTCGAAGGGCGCAAGGCCGAGCGGCCGTTGCGCTATCAGCAGGACTGGCGCGAGGTCCAGGATGTGCACGACGAGGATCGGCAACAGATCAGCGTCATGGAACACAACCTGAGCCTGCGCCTGGACAGCGACGACAACGCAGCCTGGATGACCTGCCCGCTGGTGCGCCTGGTGCGCGACGGGCAGGGCGAGTGGAGCATCGACGCCAGCTACGTACCGCCGCTGCTGCGCTTCTCTGCCCATGCCGGGCTGGTGACGCAGCTGGACAACCTGCTGATCCAGCTCGCGGCCAAGCGTCAGCGCTTGATGGGCATGCGCCGGGAGAGCAACCAGCGCATGGCCGACTTCGCCGTCGCCGATGTCTCGCTGTTCTGGCTGCTCAACGCGTTGAACAGCTACCAGCCGATACTCAGCGATCTGCAGGCGCATCCACGGGCACCGGAGCAGGTCTATGTCGAGCTGGCCAAGCTGGCCGGCAGCCTGCTGACCTTCTCCCTGGAGCACGACCTCGACCAGATCCCGGCCTATCGGCACGAGAGCCTGGAACAGGTGCTGCCACCGTTGATGCAGACCATCTCGACCCTGCTCGAAGCCAGCCTGCCGTCGCGGGTGATCGCCCTTGAACTCACCTCCGGTGGCAGCCATCGCTGGAAGGTGGCGCTCAACGACCCGCGCCTGCGCGAACCCGAGGGCGTCGATTTCTACCTGTCGGTGCGTTTTCGCCTGTCGGCCGTGCAGTTGCAGGAGCAGTTCCCGCGGCTGTGCAAGGTGGGGGCGCCGGACGATGTCGATCAACTGGTCAACTCCGCCCTCGACGGCGTGCCGCTGCAAGCGCTCGCCCACGTTCCCGCAGCCATCCCGTTGCGTCTCGAGAACCAGTACTTCGCCCTCGACTTCCGGCACCCGAAGGGGCTGGCCGCACTGGAGGCGCAGAACTGCGCCTTCTACGTGCCCGGCTCGCTGGGTGAAGTGAAGCTCGAACTCTACGCGGTACTGCGCTCATGAGCCGGCGTGAGGTGCAAGGCCTCGATATCGATGCGCTGTTGCAGGACAGCTACCTGCTGGTGGTGGAAGTCAGCAACAGCCAGGAACTGGAAGGCAGCCAGGCCCTGTGGATGCGCTGCCTGGAACTGGTGGAAGGGCTGCGTGGGCGCTTGGGCGACGCCGGCCTGAGCCAGCGCTCCATGGACCTGATCAGCCATGCCCAGTGCGCGCTGCTCGACGAAACCGTGCTCGGCAAGTGCGAGGGGGCAGAGCATTCGACCTGGGCCCGGGAGCCGTTGCAGGCACGCCTGTTCAACAGCCACCAGGCCGGCGAGTCGCTGTACGAGCAGATGCGCGAGGTGCTGCGCGAGCCGTCGCCGGATCCGCTGGTGCTGACGGTGTTCCAGCGCGTACTGGGGCTTGGCTTCAAGGGCCGCTACACGAAGCTGGAGGATCCGGAACGCGAGCAACTGATCGCCGCGCTGGAGGAGCGGGTGGCGCCCTTCGTTCCGCGGCACGGGCTGCTGGGCCGCGCCGGGCGGCAACTGCTGAGCGGCGCCTGGGGCAATTCGCCCTGGCGCCATGGCTTGCTCGCCGGGCTGGTGCTGGCGTCCGTGTGGTGGAGTCTGGACCAGTTGCTGGGGCGTTTGCTGACCAGCTTGCTGCCCGGACAAGGCTAAGGAGCGCGGATGACTCTCAAGTTGATTCGCGGGCTTTGGCTATGGGGCATGTTCCTGGCCCTGGGCGTGTTGCTGATCGTGCCGTTCGACGATGGCTGGCGGGTAATGGCCGCGGTGCTGGTCACCGCGCTGGTGGCGCACGGCTGGCGTCGTGCCGGGCGCCGCGCCGGGCAACTGCGCGAGTCGCTGCGCCTGGCCGACGACGTCACCCTGCCACCGGCCGGCTATCGCCAGCCGGTGCTGCTGGTGTGCGGCGATGGCCAGGACGGGCTGTTCGGCAAGAAGGACAGCGAGCGTCCGCGCCTGCGCATGACCGCGCGGGCCTGCTACCTCGACGTCGGCGACACGCGCCGCCTGCCGACCCTGGTGTCCGCCTTGCTGGCGCGGCGTCCGGCCTGGAGCGGGCAGCTCGGAGTGCTGTTCGTGGTCAACCCTGGCGAACAGGACGACCCGACCTTGCTCACCAGCCAGGCCCGGGCCCTCGCTCATCAACTGGCCCTGGTGCGTCGGCAGCAGGGGCTGGTGTTGCCCCTGTTGCTGGCGAGCTACCTGCGTGGCGGGCAGCAGCAGGGGCAGGCGCCCTGGTTCGTCTGGGGGGATGGCGAAGCCTGCCCGCAGGTGCACGAGGCCGGCAGTTGCACTGGCCTGGACCAGTGGCAGCGCCAGGCCGACGACAGCGTTGGCGGCAGTGCCCGCATGCGCGCCGCCGTGCAGTTGAACGGTGTCGCGCAGTGGTGGCGCGAGCAGGTGCTGGCCCATCTGGCCGGCTGCGCGCCGGTCGCCTGCGCCATGACCTTCGTCGAAGCACTGCCGGGCGAACGCAGCGGCAATCTCTGGCAGCAGTGGTTGCGCCAGCGGCTGGCGTTGCAGGTGGTGCATGGGGCCCCGGCAATGTCGGGCGGCATGCTGGAGTTTCCCGATGCCGCGCTGTCGCTGATGCCGCTGCGCCTGCGCGCGACCCCGCGGCAGCGGGCCACGGTCAAGGCCATCTGGATGTTCACCCTGGCGGGCCTGGCCGCCCTGGCCAGTTCGGCCTGGAACAACGATCGGCTGATGCGCCAGGTCAGCGGCGACCTGCAGCGCTATGCCTCGATTCCCTCGCCTGCGCATGCCGATCAACCGGCCCATGGCCTGCGCGAGGAAGCCCTGGCGGTGCTGCGCCAGCACGCGACCTTGCTGGAGTACTACAAACGCGAGGGCGAGCCACTGGCGCTGAGCTTCGGCCTGTACCGCGACGTGGTGTTGCGCGAGCGCCTGCTCGCCGTACTGCTGGAACACCGCCAGCCGGTGATGCCGCTGCCCGTGGTCAAGGCACCCGGCATGGTGCGCCTGGACAGCCTGTCGCTGTTCAGTTCCGGCAGTGCTCAGCTCAAACCGGAGTCCACCAAGGTGCTGGTCAATGCCCTGGTGGATATCAAGGCCCAGCCTGGCTGGCTGATCGTTGTCGCCGGGCACACCGATGCCACCGGCAGCGACGAGCACAACCTGCGCTTGTCCCGTGCCCGCGCCGCAGCGGTACGCGACTGGATGCAGCGCATGGGCGACATCCCCGACAGCTGCTTCGCCGTCCAGGGCTTCGGCGCCAGCCAACCCATTGCAAGCAATGACCACGAGGACGGGCGCATGAGCAACCGTCGTGTCGATATTCGTCTGTTGCCGGCGGAGGGGGCCTGTCTGGTCGCTTCGCCGGTGGCGGGCTGAAAACCCTGTCGCAGTTGCGACATTCAAACCTGAACAAGGAGTTTCACCATGGCACTTCCCATTTACCTGACCATCACCGACGAGACCGGCAAGCACCTGAAGGGCTCGGTCACCGCCAAGGGTCTCGAAGGCTGCATCGAACTGATCGAGTTCGAGCACAAGGTGTCCCGGCCGACCGATGACAACACCGGCAAGTACACCGGCGAGCGGGTTCATTCGCCGATCATGTTCACCAAGGAAATCGACGCCTCCACCGTCTACCTCGACCGCGCCGTCGGCTCGGGTCGCAGCTGGCAGGAAGCCCGCTTCGACTTCCAGCAGGTGCTGCCGGACGGCGAGATCGAGGTGTACTTCAGCATGCTGCTGAAGAACGTCAAGGTGGCCAGCGTTGCCAAGAAGATGCTGGACATCAAGAACCCCGACAACAAGGGCTACAAGCACCTGGAAGAGGTGGAGCTGCGTTACGAGGAGATCACCTGGGACTTCAAGGACGGTAACCACGTGCATACCGACAACTGGGACACCCGGCCAATGGCCGCTACGGCCGGCTGATCCAGGCCAGACCAAGTGGGCGCCCGTTTAGGGCGCTCATTCTTTCCACGGTTTTTCATTCCTCTTTTCCTGCCCGGAATCCCGCCAAAGGACGCCCTGCATGGCCATCAGTCCCTCCCGTCTGCTACGCCGCCTCAACCCCTACTGCGCGGAGGCCCTGAGCGGCGCCGCGTCACTCTGCCAAAGCCGCGCCCATGCCGATATCAGCATCGAGCACTGGCTGCTCAAGCTGCTGGAGCAGGGCGAGGGCGACCTGACCCTGATAGCCCGACGCTACGAATGGGACATGGACGCCCTCTGGCAGGGCCTGCTCGATCACCTCGACAGCCTGCCGCGCCGGGTCCAGGCCCGGCCGCAGTTGTGCCCGCGCCTGCAGCAACTGATCAAGAACGCCTGGCTGCTGGCCTCGCTGGACGAGGACCAGGCGCAACTGCGCTCCGCCCATTTGCTCGATGCCTTGCTGGAAAGCCCCGACCTGCTGGCCTGCGAAGCCGCCTGGCCGCTGCTCAGCATCAGCCGCGCGCAGATCCAGCGCTTGCTGGTGGTGCTCGACCATCACTCCGAAGAGCGCCCGCAGCGACAACAGGAGATCGGCAACGAGCGCGATGTGGCGCAACTGCCCCAGCCCCTGCCTCAGCCACAGCCCGGCAACGGCGTGCTGGACAAATTCACCCAGGACCTCACTGCCAAGGCGGCCGAGGGCCGGATCGACCCGGTCTTCGGCCGTGACGACGAGATCCGCCAGGTCATCGACATCCTCAGTCGACGGCGCAAGAACAACCCGATCCTGGTCGGCGAACCGGGGGTGGGCAAGACCGCCCTGGTCGAGGGCCTGGCCCTGCGCATCGCCGAAGGCAACGTGCCGGACAGCCTCAGAAACGTGGTCGTGCGTGTGCTCGATCTTGGCCTGTTGCAAGCCGGGGCCGGGGTCAAGGGCGAGTTCGAGCAGCGCCTGAAGAACGTCATCGAGGCGGTGCAGCAGTCCGCGCAGCCGGTGCTGCTGTTCATCGACGAAGCCCACACCCTGATCGGTGCCGGCAACCAGGCCGGTGGCGCCGATGCCGCCAACCTGCTCAAGCCGGCCCTGGCCCGTGGCGAGCTGCGCAGCATCGCCGCCACCACCTGGAGCGAATACAAACAATATTTCGAACGTGATGCCGCCCTGGAACGGCGTTTCCAGATGGTCAAGGTGGACGAGCCGGACGATGCCGGCGCCTGCCTGATGCTGCGCGGTCTCAAGGCGCGCTACGCCAGCCACCACGGCGTGCATATCCAGGATGCGGCGGTGCAGGCGGCGGTCAACCTGTCGCGGCGCTATCTCACCGGCCGGCAGTTGCCGGACAAGGCCGTCGACCTGCTCGACACCGCCAGTGCCCGGGTGCGCATGAGCCTGGACTGCGAACCGCAAGCGCTGGTGCGCCTCAAGGCCCGCCAGGCCGGGCTGCACCTGGAGCGCGAAGCCCTGCAACAGGATGCCGCCCTGGGCGCTGTCGAGGCGGCCGAGCGCATCGCCGCTATCGACGTTCTCTGTGATGAACTGCACCAGCAGCAGGCCCGTCTGGAGCAGCAGTACCGCCAGGAACTCGACCTCAGCCGGCAACTGCTCGATGCCCGCCAGGGCGATGCCCCCGACCTGGCGTCGTGTCAGCGCCTGCAACGGCAACTCGCCGAGGCCCAGGGCGAACAGCCATTGCTCAACCTCGATGTCGACCCGCGCGGTGTCGCCGAGGTCATCGCCGACTGGACCGGCGTCCCGCTCGGCAGCCTGCTCAAGGACGAACAGGCCGGGCTGTTGCAACTGGAACAGCAACTGGGCGCGCGCATCGTTGGCCAGGACCACGCCCTTGGCGCCCTGGCCCAGCGCCTGCGCGCAGCCAGGACCGGGCTCTGTGAAGAGCAGGCGCCGCAGGGTGTGTTCCTGCTGGTCGGCAGCAGCGGGGTGGGCAAGACCGAAACCGCCCTGGCCCTGGCCGACAGCTTGTTCGGCGGCGAGAAATCCCTGGTCACCCTCAACCTTTCCGAGTACCAGGAAGCCCACACCGTCAGCCAGCTCAAGGGCTCGCCACCCGGCTACGTCGGCTACGGCCAGGGCGGCGTGCTGACCGAGGCGGTGCGTCAGCGCCCCTACAGCGTGGTGCTGCTGGACGAAGTGGAAAAGGCCCACCGCGATGTCCTCAACCTGTTCTACCAGGTGTTCGACCGCGGCTTCATGCGCGATGGCGAAGGGCGCGAAATCGACTTCCGCAACACCGTCATCCTGATGACCTCCAACCTCGGCAGCGATGCCTTGCAGCAGTTGCTGGAAGAACAACCCGAGGCCACCGACGCAACCCTGCAAGAGCTGCTGCGCCCGTTGCTGCGCGAGCACTTCCAGCCGGCCTTGCTGGCCCGCTTCCAGACCCTGGTGTACCGCCCGCTGGGCGCCGAAGCGCTGAAGCGTATCGTCGACCTGAAACTGGCCAAGGTCGCCCGCCGCCTGCAACGGCACTACGGGCTGGACTGCCAGATCCATGACTCCCTCGCCGAGGCCCTGGTTGCCGCCTGCCTGCTGCCGGATAGCGGCGCGCGCAATATCGACAGCCTGCTCAACCAGCAGATCCTGCCGGTGCTCAGCCAGCAGTTGTTGCAGCGCCAGGCGCTCAAGCAGGTCGTGACCCGCGTGGTCCTGGGCCATGACGAGGAGGAGGGCGTGCTGCTGACCTTCGACGACCAGGAGGCTCACCCATGACCGACATCGTCAGCCGCTACCCGTCGCCAGTCACCCGCAACCCCTACCAGTTGAACGTCGAGAAAGTGAACGTACCGCTGGACATCTTCGCCTTCGAAGGCGAGGAGTACCTCAGCAAACCGTTCCGCTACACCATCCGCTTCACCTGCGCGCTACCGCGGCCCACCCGCAGCTACGTGGCGGCCGACCACGCCCCGGACCGGCCCAAGCCCCTCGACCTCGACAAGGCCCTGTTCCTCAACCGCATCGCCCGTTTCGCCCTGTATGGCGAGCCGCCGATCACCTACCCCTGGCAAGAAAAGAAGCAGCACAACCCGATCCGCGAACTGTTCGGCATCATCACCTCGTTCAAACGCATCCGTGCCTCGGTCGACGAAGGCCAGTACGAGATCGTTATCGAACCGCGTTTCGCCCTGCTGGAGCGCAGCAAGCAGACCCGCCTGTACCGGCGCAAATCGGTGCCGGAGATCGTCAAGCACATCCTCAAGGAACGGCACAAGCTGTTCAGCCACGAATACTTCTTCGACCTGGACCGTGAGTACCCGGTGCGTGACCACGTGCTGCAGTACCAGGAAACCGACCTGGAATTCGTCCAGCGCCTGCTCGCCGAGGTGGGCATCTGGTACCGCTTCGCCATCAACTCGGAGCACCGCGTCGAGGTGGTGCATTTCCGTGATCTGCCGCTGCACGACGAGAAGGTCGAACTGCCGTACCTGCCCCGCGCCGGCATGAACAGCAACGGCGCCGACTGCGTCTGGGACATCGGCACCCGCCACCAGGTGGTGGAAAAGCACCTGTTCTTCCGCACCTACGACCCGCGCCAGGCCAACAACGACCTGCAGGGCGAAACCGAGCAATGGCGCCTGGAGCACACGGTCTACGGCGAAACCTACGAATACGGCTGGGCCTACAACGA
>NZ_JBMDIJ010000088.1:0-24025 GCF_057808595.1 Pseudomonas sp. FG98
CCCACAGGGTCCGCGCCGCTCTTAGACCTGTTCTCTGCGCGACAGCGCAGCCTGAAAGGCTGGGCGGACTCCCACAGGGGCCTGTGTCGCACTCCCGATCATTGCTCATGTAAAATACGCCCCTTTCGCTGGCCCGCACCATGCTGGGGCGGTCCTGGATCTATCCCCCAGAGGACCTGAGATGACTCGTATCGGAACGCCATTGTCGCCCACCGCGACCCGTGTACTGCTCTGCGGCTGCGGCGAGCTGGGCAAGGAAGTGGTGATCGAGCTGCAACGCTTCGGCGTTGAAGTGATCGCCGTGGACCGTTACGCCAATGCCCCCGCCATGCAGGTGGCGCATCGCAGCCATGTGATCAACATGCTCGACGGTGCCGCCCTGCGTGCGGTGATCGAGGCCGAGAAACCGCACTACATCGTGCCGGAAATCGAAGCTATCGCCACCGCCACCCTGGTCGAGCTGGAAGCCGAAGGCTTCACCGTGGTGCCGACTGCCCGCGCCGCGCAACTGACCATGAACCGCGAAGGCATCCGTCGCCTGGCCGCCGAAGAACTGGACCTGCCGACCTCGCCATACCACTTCGCCGACACCTTCGAGGAATACAGCAAGGCCGCCTTGGACCTGGGCTTCCCTTGCGTGGTCAAGCCGGTGATGAGCTCGTCGGGCAAGGGCCAGAGCCTGCTGAAAAGCGCCGACGACCTGCAGAAGGCCTGGGACTACGCCCAGGAAGGCGGCCGTGCCGGCAAGGGTCGGGTAATCATCGAAGGCTTCATCGATTTCGACTACGAAATCACCCTGCTGACCGTTCGTCATATCGGTGGCACCACCTTCCTGGCGCCGGTTGGCCATCGTCAGGAGAAGGGCGATTACCAGGAGTCCTGGCAGCCGCAGGCCATGAGCCCGGTGGCCCTGGCCGAGTCCGAGCGCGTGGCCAAGGCGGTCACCGAGGCCCTGGGTGGCCGTGGTCTGTTCGGCGTGGAGTTGTTCGTCAAGGGCGATCAGGTCTGGTTCAGCGAAGTGTCGCCGCGCCCGCATGACACCGGCCTGGTGACCCTGATCTCCCAGGACCTGTCGCAGTTCGCCCTGCATGCGCGGGCGATCCTCGGTCTGCCGATCCCGGCGGTCCGTCAGTTCGGCCCTTCGGCCTCGGCGGTGATCCTGGTGGAAGGCAAGTCCGAGCAGACCGCTTTCGACAACCTCGGCGCTGCCCTGGCCGAGCCGGACACCGCACTGCGCCTGTTCGGCAAGCCGGAAGTCAACGGTCAGCGGCGCATGGGCGTGTGCCTGGCCCGTGACGAGTCGATCGAAGCGGCCCGGGCCAAGGCCACCCGCGCTTCGCAAGCGGTGAAAGTCGAGCTGTAAGGCTCAAGACAACGGGGACTGCAAGGCAGCCCCCGTTTTTCGTTACAGATCCGTGTGCCGGGTTTCCTTCAGGCACAGCACGGCGATCAGGCTCAGCAGGGCCGCTGCCGAGACATAACCCCCCACCCAGCTCAAGCCCCCCATCACCACCAGCTTCTGCGCGAAGAACGGCGCGGCGGAGGCACCGACGATGCCGCCCAGGTTGTACGCGGCGGAAGCGCCGGTGTAGCGCACGTGGGTCGGGAACAGTTCAGGCAGCAGCGCACCCATCGGGGCGAAGGTCACCCCCATCAGGAACAGTTCGATGGCCAGGAACAGCGCCACCCCGGCGGTGGACCCGGAAGTCAGCAGCGGTTCCATGGCGAAGCCCGAGGCGATCGCCAGTAGAGCGCCAATCACCAGCACTGGTTTGCGCCCGTAGCGGTCGCTGAGCCAGGCTGACAGCGGAGTGGCCAGGGCCATGAACAGCACGGCGAAGCACAGCAGGCCGAGGAAGGTTTCCCGCGTATAGCCGAGGGTGGAAACCCCGTAGCTCAGGGAGAACACCGTGGAGATGTAGAACAGCGCGTAGCACACCACCATGGCCAGGGCGCCCAGCAGTACGGGCATCCAGTACTGGGCGAACAGTTCGACCACCGGCAGCTTGACCCGCTCGTGGCGGGCGATGGCCTTGGCGAACACCGGCGTTTCTTCCAGCTTCAGGCGCACATACAGGCCGACGATGACCAGCGCGGCGCTGAGCAGGAAGGGGATCCGCCAGCCCCAGGCGCGGAAGTCCTCGTCACTGAGCAGCATGGCCAGGGCAAGGAACAGGCCGTTGGCAGCGAGGAAGCCGATGGAGGGGCCCAGTTGCGGGAACATGCCGAACCAGGCGCGCTTGTCCTTCGGCGCGTTCTCCGTCGCCAGCAATGCTGCACCGCCCCATTCGCCGCCCAGGCCCAGGCCTTGGCCGAAGCGCAACACGCAAAGCAGGATTGGCGCCCAGATGCCGATACTGTCGTGGCCCGGCAGCACGCCGATCAGGGTGGTGCACACGCCCATCAGCAGCAGCGAGGCGACCAGGGTCGATTTGCGCCCGATACGGTCGCCGAAGTGGCCGAACAGCGCCGAGCCCAGCGGGCGTGCGAGGAAGGCGATGCCAAAGGTGAGGAAGGCCGAAAGCATCTGCGCAGTGCCGGAGGTCTGCGGGAAGAACACCGGCCCGATCACCAGCGCGGCAGCGGTGGCGTAGACGTAGAAATCGTAGAACTCGATGGCGGTGCCGATGAAGCTGGCGGTGGCGACGCGGGCGGGCGAATTGCCGGACGGTGCGCTGTCCGCCTCGTTGTAGGTGCTGCTGGTTGTCATCTGGTGAACCCCTGACAGTCGAGTGCTCTTCTGGCGACCACGCACGGTTGGCAGCGAGGGGCCGGAGCGTATTTATAGGTATGACTCGCATGGCCGAGCATACGCCCCGTGGGGATGGAGGCGGGCGCGGGCACTGTTCGGGGTGTGAAGCAGTACCGCTAAAGCGCGCGATGCGGGCGGTGCGGGCTGGCCGGAAAGCGCCGGGTGCGGGTAGCGGGCGCGACGGCAGGGCTGGGTAAGCGTGGGTCGAGTATAGCCACATTCGATACCGAATGTGTCTAACTCAAGTGTTGGTGGCGTAACGGATCAGGCGGCGGGCAGGCGCGCCACGGTCCAGGCCAGGATGCGGCTGGCGCGGTTGTCCTCGGTTTCGAGGATTTCCAGGCGATAGCGGCCGATCTTCAGGCATACGGCGCTGTCCGGGATGCTTTCCAGCGCCTCGGTGACCAGGCCGTTGAGGGTCTTGGGACCATCGCTGGGCAGGTGCCAGCCGAGGCAGCGGTTCAACTCGCGAATGGCGATGGCGCCTTCGATCACATAGCGCCCGTCGGCCTGGGGATGGATATGCGGGTTGTCCTGGCTGTCCTGCTCCTCGAACTCGCCGACGATCTCTTCGAGGATGTCTTCCAGGGTGACGATGCCCTGCACTTCGCCATATTCGTCGACGACGATGCCCATGCGCCGCTGCTGCTTGTGGAAGTTCAGCAACTGCAACTGCAGCGGGGTGCTTTCCGGAACGAAGTAGGGCTCGTAGCAGGCGGCCAGCAGGCTGTCGAAGGTCAGCTCGGCGCCCGGCAGCAGGTGCGCGATATGGCGGGTATTGAGCACCGCCTGGACCTGGTTGATATCGCTGTGGAACACCGGCAGGCGCGTGTGCTTGCAGGCGATCAGCTGGGCGGTGATCTGTTCGATGGTGTCGTCGAGATTGACCCCGTCGACTTCGCTGCGCGGCACCAGGATATGGTTGACGCTGATCCGTTCCAGCGCCAGCAGGCTGGCGGGCAGAGTGTGCTGGCCGGGACGCTCTTCAGCGTCTTCGTCGTCGTCCGCTGGCGGATCCAGGTGCTCATCGTGGTGCACCACCACCGGCTTGACCACAAAGGGTCGCACGATCAGGCGTGCGATAGCGTCCAGCAGGCAAGCCAGGGGCTGCAGCAGGCGAAGCGGGAATTTCAGGATCAGGCCCAGGCCGATGAACGCCTCGGGATTGCGCCGGGCCAGTTCCCTCGGCAGGTATTCGGCGCAGATCAGCAGCAGGATGGCTGCTGCCAGGGCGCCCAGCCAGAAACCGTGCTCGCCCTGGCTGCGCAGGCCGATCAGGGTCGAGAGGGCGAAGACCATCAGCTTGCCGAGGGTGGAGCCCAGCACCAGCGCCTGTGCCGGGACATCCTCCAGGACCGCCGGGTTGCCGTTGCGCCGGCCTTTGCTCAATTGCTGGCGCGCGGTGTCCACTGCGGTGAACAGTGCCGACCACAACAAGGCCAGGGCGAGGAACCCGAGCAGCGGAGCCAGCGGCAGAGTGTTCATCGATCGCCCGTCAGATATGCAGGATGAATTCACGTACCAGCTTGCTGCCGAAGTAGGCCAGCATCAGCAGGCAGAAGCCGGCCAGGGTCCAGCGGATCGCCTTGTGTCCGCGCCAGCCGAGGCGGGTGCGACCCCACAGCAGTACGCTGAACACCACCCAGGCGACGCAGGCCAGCAGGGTCTTGTGCACCAGGTGCTGGGCGAACAGGTTGTCGAGGTACAGCCAGCCGGAAATCAGCGACAGCGAGAGCAGGCCCCAGCCGGCCCAGAGGAAGCCGAACAACAGGCTTTCCATGGTCTGCAGGGGCGGGAAGTTGCGGATCAGGCCGGACGGGTGCTTGTGCTTGAGCTGGTGATCCTGCATCAGCAACAACAGGGACTGGAACACCGCGATGGTGAACAGGCCGTAGGCCAGGATCGACAGCAGGATATGGGCGAGGATGCCGGGCGACTCGTTGATCAGCGGCACCGTGCCGGAGGGCGCGAACTGGGCGATCAGTGCCGTCAGCAAGCCCAGCGGGAACAGCAGCAGAAGCAGGTTTTCCACCGGGATGCGCAGGCAGGCGACCAGGGTGATGGCGATCACCGCGGTGGCGATCAGGCTGGCGGCACTGAAGAAGTCCAGGCTCAGGCCCAGGGGCGTGAGCAGTTGCCAGAACAGCGCGGTGCCCTGGGCAACCACGGCCAGGGCGCCAAGCAGCCCGAGCAGCCGTTTGTCGGCCTTGACCCCGCGGGCCAGTCCGGTGCCTTGGAGGACGATCGCGGCGGCGTAGAGGCAGGCGGCGATCAGGTTGGGTAGCAAGCTGGGTGACAAGGGGAGCATAAGTCCTGTTAGGCAAGCCCGAAAGCCGAGGAGTTTGGCATAGAACGCCGCCCCCTAGGAAGACTGGGCGCCGACGGCAAGGTGTGCGCTGGCGCGAGTCTTCGTTATAATCGCGCCCCTGCCCGTACCCAAGGCCGGCTAAACCTCGGTTCCACAGAGCCTGTAAAGGATCCCCATGTTTGAAAACCTGACCGATCGTCTGTCACAGACGCTGCGCCATGTCACCGGCAAGGCCAAGCTGAATGAAGACAACATCAAAGACACCCTGCGCGAAGTGCGCATGGCGTTGCTCGAAGCCGACGTCGCCCTGCCGGTGGTCAAGGACTTCGTCAACAAGGTCAAGGAACGTGCGGTCGGTACCGAGGTTTCCCGCAGCCTGACCCCGGGCCAGGCGTTCGTGAAGATCGTCCAGGCCGAGCTCGAAGAGCTGATGGGCGCCGCCAACGAAGACCTCAGCCTGAATGCCGCACCGCCTGCCGTGGTGCTGATGGCCGGTCTGCAGGGTGCGGGCAAGACCACCACCGCCGGCAAGCTGGCGCGCTTCCTGAAAGAACGCAAGAAGAAGACCGTCATGGTCGTCTCCGCCGACGTCTACCGCCCGGCGGCGATCAAGCAGCTGGAAACCCTGGCCAACGACATCGGCGTGACCTTCTTCCCGTCCGATATCAGCCAGAAGCCGGTGGCCATCGCCGAAGCGGCGATCCGTGAAGCCAAGCTGAAATTCATCGACGTGGTCATCGTCGACACCGCCGGTCGCCTGCACGTCGACGCGGAAATGATGACCGAGATCAAGGACCTGCACGCTGCGGTCAAGCCGATCGAGACGCTGTTCGTGGTCGATGCCATGACCGGCCAGGACGCCGCCAATACCGCCAAGGCCTTCGGCGATGCACTGCCGCTGACCGGCGTGGTGCTGACCAAGGTCGACGGTGACGCCCGTGGCGGTGCCGCGCTGTCGGTGCGTGCCATCACCGGCAAGCCGATCAAGTTCATCGGTATGGGCGAGAAGACCGAAGCCCTGGAGCCGTTCCACCCGGACCGTATCGCCTCGCGCATCCTCGGCATGGGCGACGTGCTCAGCCTGATCGAGCAGGCCGAGCAGAACATCGACAAGGCCAAGGCCGACAAGCTGGCCAAGAAGCTGAAGAAGGGCAAGGGCTTCGACCTCGAAGACTTCCGCGACCAGCTCCAGCAGATGAAGAACATGGGTGGCCTCGGCGGCCTGATGGACAAGCTGCCGAGCATCGGTGGCGTCAACCTGTCGCAGATGGGCAACGCCCAGGGCGCGGCCGAGAAGCAGTTCAAGCAGATGGAAGCGATCATCAACTCGATGACCCCGGCCGAGCGCCGCGATCCCGAGCTGATCAGCGGCTCGCGCAAGCGCCGTATCGCCCTCGGTTCCGGCACCCAGGTGCAGGACATCGGCCGCCTGATCAAGCAGCACAAGCAGATGCAGAAGATGATGAAGAAGTTTTCTGCCAAAGGCGGCATGGCCAAGATGATGCGCGGCCTGGGCGGCATGATGCCCGGTGGCGGCATGCCCAAGCTGTAACCCGATCCAGGGGTGGTGCCGTTGTGTGGCATCGCTCCGGAACCCGCTTCGGCGGGAAAAACGCTGCTTTATAGAAGGCAGCCTCATTGCAGATCTGTATGACAGACAGGCAGTTGCCAGAAAAAAGGCATTTGCAAAAGCCCGTGTATTCCTTGAGAATATGCGGCCTTTCGGGCACCCGTGCCCGTTTGGCCTATAGATTTGCAGCACCGACTACAGGAACGATGTTCACATGGTAACCATCCGTCTTGCCCGTGGCGGCTCCAAAAAGCGCCCATTCTACCACCTCACCGTGACCAACAGCCGCAACGCGCGCGATGGTCGTTTCGTTGAGCGTATCGGCTTCTTCAACCCGATTGCTTCGGGCGCAGAAGTCAAACTGTCCGTAAACCAAGAGCGCGCCACCTACTGGCTGTCTCAAGGTGCACAGCCGTCTGAGCGCGTTGCTCAGCTGCTGAAGGAAGCTGCCAAGGCTGCTGCCTGAGCAATATGAACGCGACGCCAGAAAGTGCGGACGACCTGATCGTCGTCGGCAAGATTTTTTCGGTACACGGCGTTCGCGGCGAGGTGAAGGTGTTTTCCTTTACCGATCCGATCGACAACCTGTTGCAGTACCGCCACTGGACGCTTCGGCGCGAAGGCGTGGTCAAGCAGGTAGAGCTGGTCAAGGGCCGATCCGGTCAAAAGGATCTGGTCGCCAAGCTCAAGGGGCTGGACGATCGCGACGAAGCACGTCTTCTGAGCGGTTTCGAGATCTGCATCTCGAGAAGCCTTTTGCCCAACCTGGCCAACGACGAGTACTACTGGTACCAGCTCGTGGGCCTGAGTGTCATCAACCAGGACGGACAACTGTTCGGCAAGGTTGATCACCTGTTGGAGACCGGCGCGAACGATGTAATGGTGGTCAAGCCCTGTGCTGGCAGCCTGGATGATCGTGAACGGCTACTGCCTTATACCCGGCAGTGCGTGTTGGCAATCGACCTGGCGGCAAGTGAGATGAGGGTCGAATGGGACGCGGATTTCTAAGCAATGGCCAGCCTGCGCGTAGAAGTCATTACGTTGTTCCCCGAGATGTTCTCGGCCATCAGTGAGTACGGCATTACCAGCCGCGCGGTGAAACAGGGGTTGTTGCAACTGACCTGCTGGAACCCGCGGGACTACACCACGGATCGGCACCATACGGTGGACGATCGGCCTTTTGGCGGTGGTCCGGGCATGGTGATGAAGATCAAGCCTCTGGAAGACGCCCTGGTCGAGGCCAGGCAGGCAACCGGAGGAGCGGCGAAGGTGATCTACCTGTCGCCACAAGGCCGCAAGCTGACCCAGTCGGCGGTCAAGGACCTGGCGAATCATGAGTCGTTGATTCTGATAGCCGGTCGTTACGAAGGCATCGACGAGCGTTTCATTGAGGCTCACGTCGATGAAGAGTGGTCGATTGGCGACTATGTATTGTCTGGCGGCGAGCTGCCGGCGATGGTGCTGATCGATGCGGTTACGCGGCTGCTGCCCGGAGCTTTAGGGCATGCGGACTCGGCGGAGGAAGACTCCTTCACCGATGGCCTGCTGGATTGCCCGCACTACACCCGACCTGAGGTGTATGCGGATCAGCGTGTACCCGACGTGTTGCTTAGCGGCAACCATGCACACATCCGGCGTTGGCGTTTGCAGCAGTCCCTTGGGCGGACCTGGGAACGACGCGCCGATCTTCTGGAAAGTCGCTCACTTTCTGGAGAAGAGAAGAAGCTGCTCGAGGAATACATCCGCGAGCGGGACGATAGTTAACGTATCGATGGTAAATCCGTGATTTGCCTTAGGAGCACAAGATGACCAACAAAATCATTCAGCAGATCGAAGCTGAGCAGATGAGCAAAGAGATCCCTACCTTTGCCCCGGGCGACACCGTTGTCGTTCAGGTGAAAGTGAAGGAAGGCGATCGTTCCCGTCTGCAGGCGTTCGAAGGCGTTGTAATCGCCAAGCGCAACCGCGGTCTGAACAGCGCATTCACCGTTCGCAAAATCTCCAACGGTGTTGGCGTTGAGCGTACTTTCCAGACCTACAGCCCGCAAATCGACAGCCTGGCCGTGAAACGTCGTGGTGACGTGCGTAAAGCCAAGCTGTACTACCTGCGTGACCTGTCCGGTAAAGCAGCTCGCATCAAGGAAAAACTGGCCTGAGTCCAGTCCGACCTTTGCGAAAGAAAGGGCAGCCTTCGGGCTGCCCTTTTTGCATTCTGAGAACCCGCTCCCACAGGGCCTGTGTCGTTTCGTCGTATTTTTATAGAAGTCCCCCCATGACCATCCGAGACCAGGAAATCGAACGCCGCACCGAACTGTCGGTGACCCGCGTGACCAAGGCGGTATTCCCGTCCACCACCAACCACCACAACACCCTGTTCGGCGGCACCGCCCTGGCCTGGATGGACGAAGTCTCGTTCATCGCCGCGACGCGCTTCTGCCGCCTGCCGCTGGTCACCGTGTCCACCGACCGCATCGACTTCAAGCACCCGATTGCCGCCGGATCCATCGTCGAGCTGGTGGGCCGGGTCGTTAAAGTCGGCAATACCAGCCTGAAAGTCGAGGTCGAGGTGTTCGTCGAAAGCATGAGCTGCGACAGCCGCGAGAAGGCCATCCACGGCCTGTTCAGCTTTGTCGCCATCGACGAGGACAAGCGTCCCGTACCGGTACTGCCGGGTTTCTGAGACTCACCCCGTCTCGTCCTGGCGGATCAGCGCCAGCAGGGTCCAGCCCGGGCCTGGAGTCAGATCGCTGTCCGGCCCAAGCACATGCACCCAGCCCTGGGCGTCGCGGGCGAACAGCAGCGTTGCCCGATCACCATGCAACTGGCGATAGGCGTCCCAACCGAAGGCTTCGGTCAGGTGCGTGCTGTACAGTTCGGCGCCGCGATGCAGTTGGTTGGCCAGTTGCACGTAGGTGAGTGGCTGGCTGCCCAGTACCTGTCCGCGATGCTCGTCACTGGCGCGGTGCTTGTCGCTACGGCTGACTTCCAGGCCGCTGGCCAGCGAAAACAGGCGTTGGGCACCGAAATCATGGCGAAAGCGCATGCAGGCCAGGGCATTCAATTCGCCTGCCGGCGACAGGCCGAGCAGATGGCCGAGCCCGACCAGGTCCAGATGGGCATCGGCATGCTGTGACGCCGGATTGCCAAAGTAGGTCGGCAGGCCGTCCATGCGCGCCGCGCGGATGTTCTCCCAACTGGAATCGGTCAGCAGCACGCGGCTGCCCATGTCCTGCAGCGCCTTGCCAATGGCACGCGCCGGGGCATTGGCACCGACGATCAAAAAACCGCTGGGCGCCGGCTCCGCAACCTTCAGCAGGCGGGCCAGAGGGCGCGCGGTGGCGCTTTGCAGCACGACGGTGCCGATGATCACGGCGAACGTCAGCGGTACCAGCAGCAGGGCGCCAGCGTGTCCCGCCTGGTCCAGGCGGATGGCGAAGATCGCCGACACCGCCGCGGCGACGATGCCACGCGGCGCGATCCATGCCAGCAGGGTCCGCTCGCGCCAGTTCAGGGGCGACCCCCAGGTGGACAGGAGCACATTGAGCGGCCGGGCGACCAGCTGAATCACCAGCAGCAGGGCCAGTACCGCCGGGCCCAGGCCGAGCAGGGCGTTCAGGTCCAGGCGCGCTGCCAGCAGGATGAACAGCCCGGAAATCAGCAGGACGCTGAGGTTCTCCTTGAAGTGCAGGATCTGCCGGACATCCACGCCCTTCATGTTCGCCAGCCACATGCCCATCACCGTCACCGCCAGCAACCCGGACTCATGCATCACCTGGTTGGCGGCGATGAAGATGCCCAGTACCGCAGCCAGCGATGCCAGGTTGTGCAGGTACTCCGGCAGCCACTGCTCGCGCATCACCTGGCCCAGCAGCCAGCCGCCGGCGGCGCCGAACGCGCAGCCACATAAGATCACCCCGGCGAAGGTCTTCAGGCTCTGGCTCAGGCCTTCATCCGCTGCGCCAGCGATGATGAAGCTGTACACCACCACCGCGAGCAATGCGCCGATTGGGTCGATCACGATGCCTTCCCAGCGCAGGATGTTGGCGATCGCCGCCTTGGGTCGCACCACCCGCAGCATCGGCACGATCACGGTCGGGCCGGTGACCAGGGTCAGGGTGCCGAACAGCACTGCCAATGGCCAGTCGAAACCCAGCAGCCAGTGGGTGGCGACGGCGATCACGGCCCAGGTGGCCAGCGCACCGAGGGTCACCATGCGCTGCACCACGCTGCCGATTTCGCGCCACTGAGAAAGGTGCAGGGTCAGGCTGCCTTCGAACAGGATCAGGGCGACCGCCAGCGAAACCAGCGGCATCAGCAGCGGGCCGAACATTTCCTGGGGATCGAGCCAGCCCAGCACCGGGCCGGCGAGTATGCCGGCCAGCAGGAGGAAGAGGATGGCCGGCAGTTTCAGGCGCCAGGCCAGCCATTGGCAGGCGAGGGCTGCGGCGCCGATGCCGGCGAAGGCCAGCAGGATCTGTTGCTCGTTCATGCGGATTCCCTATCCCGGCGTGGTTATGGAAGACTAGCGGCGTTTTCGCCGTCAGCTTGCCGAGTCGTCATGCCCGCAATAGACCACCCCCTGATCGACCAGTTTCTCGACGCCCTGTGGCTGGAAAAGGGTCTGTCCGAAAATACCCGTGCGTCCTATCGCAGCGATCTGGCCCTGTTCAACGGCTGGCTGCAGGAAAAGGGCATCGACCTGCCCAACGCGGGTCGTGAACTGATCCTCGATCACCTCGGCTGGCGCCTGGAGCAGGCGTACAAGCCACGCTCCACCGCGCGATTCCTGTCTGGTGCACGCGGTTTCTATCGCTACCTGCTGCGGGAAAAGCTGATCGGCGTCGACCCGACCCTGCAGGTCGAGATGCCGCAACTGGGACGGCCACTGCCCAAGTCCCTTTCCGAAGCCGATGTCGAGGCGTTGCTGCGTGCCCCGGACCTGGGCGAGGCCATCGGCCAGCGCGACCGCGCCATGCTCGAAGTGCTCTATGCCTGCGGCCTGAGGGTGACCGAGCTGGTCAGCCTGACCCTTGACCAGATCAACCTGCGCCAGGGCGTGCTGCGGGTCATGGGCAAGGGCAGCAAGGAGCGCCTGGTGCCCATGGGTGAAGAGGCGGTGGTCTGGATCGAACGCTACCTGCGCGATGGTCGCGCCGAATTGCTCAACGGCCGTCCCAGCGACGTGCTGTTTCCCAGCCTGCGCGGCGAGCAGATGACCCGCCAGACCTTCTGGCACCGCATCAAGCACCACGCCACGGTTGCCGGCATCGGCAAGGCGCTGTCGCCCCACACCCTGCGCCATGCCTTCGCCACCCATCTGCTCAATCACGGCGCCGACCTGCGCGTGGTGCAGATGCTGCTGGGCCACAGCGACCTGTCCACCACCCAGATCTACACCCATGTCGCCAAGGCCCGGCTGCAGGAGCTGCATGCACGGCATCATCCGCGCGGTTAGCCGCTATTTGGCGGCTCGATGGCCCGTGTACAGGGCAATGAATGTGGTAGTCTTCCAACGTTCACGTCCTGGGCCGGCGAAATCCCCGCGTTTTCAGCACGGGCGTCCCTAATCCGGTCCTATGTAAGGAGTTTCCCCCCATGCGTTTGATCCAGACCCTCGCGGCCGCCGCACTGGCGCTGGTCACTTCGTTCGCCGTGGCCGACGATGCCGAGCAGGCGATTCGCAAGACCCTCAAGTCGCTGGAGTCGGAGGTGCCGGTCGAGAGCATCTCCAGCAGTCCGTTCAATGGCCTCTACGAAGTCAAGCTGCAGGGCGGTCGCGTCCTCTATGCCAGCGCCGACGGCCAGTACCTGATCCAGGGCTACCTGTTCAAGATGGACAACGGCAAGCCGGTCAACCTCACCGAGAAGGCCGAGCGCGAAGGCGTGGCCAAGACCATCAACGCCATCCCGAGCGCGGAAATGGTGGTTTACCCGGCCAAGGGCCAGGCCAAGTCCCATATCACCGTGTTCACCGACACCACCTGCCCGTACTGCCACAAGCTGCACGCCGAAGTGGCCGAACTCAACCGCCTGGGTATCGAAGTGCGCTACGTCGCCTTCCCGCGCCAGGGTCTCGGCTCGCCGGGTGACGAACAGCTGCAGGCGGTCTGGTGTTCCAAGGACCGCAACTCGGCCCTGGACAAGATGATCGACGGCAAGGAGATCAAGGCCGCCAAGTGCGAGAACCCGGTGAGCAAGCAGTTCGCCATGGGCCAGTCGATTGGTGTCAACGGCACTCCGGCCATCGTCCTCGAGGATGGCCAGGTGATCCCGGGCTACCAGCCGGCTCCGCAAGTGGCCAAGCTGGCACTGGCAACAGCCAAGTAATTCAATCAGTGAGCCGTCTTCATGGGGAGACGGCTTTTTTCACGACGGGCCGAGGGGTCCGTTCAATGGGGAGTTCACAGTGAAACCGGTCAAAGTAGGCATCTGTGGGTTGGGGACCGTCGGTGGCGGAACCTTCAATGTACTTAAGCGTAACGCCGAGGAAATCGCCCGCCGCGCCGGGCGTGGAATCGAAGTGGCACAGATTGCCATGCGTTCGCCCAACCCGAACTGCCAGATTACCGGTACCCCCATTACCGCTGACGTGTTCGAGGTGGCGAGCAACCCCGACATCGATATTGTCATTGAACTGATTGGCGGCTACACCGTGGCCCGCGACCTGGTGCTCAAGGCCATCGACAACGGCAAGCACGTGGTCACCGCGAACAAGGCGCTGATTGCCGTGCACGGTAACGAAATCTTCGCCCGCGCCCGCGAGAAGGGCGTCATCGTCGCCTTCGAAGCGGCAGTGGCCGGCGGCATCCCGGTGATCAAGGCGATCCGCGAGGGCCTGTCGGCCAACCGCATCAACTGGGTCGCCGGCATCATCAACGGCACCGGCAACTTCATCCTCACCGAAATGCGCGAGAAGGGCCGTACCTTCCCTGACGTGCTGGCCGAAGCCCAGGCCCTGGGCTACGCCGAAGCCGATCCGACCTTCGACGTCGAAGGCATCGACGCCGCGCACAAGCTGACCATCCTGGCGTCCATCGCCTTCGGCATCCCGCTGCAGTTCGACAAGGCCTACACCGAAGGCATCACCCAGCTGACCACCGCCGACGTGAACTACGCCGAAGCCCTGGGCTACCGTATCAAGCACCTCGGCGTGGCCCGCAGCACCGACGCCGGTATCGAACTGCGCGTACACCCGACCCTGATCCCGGCCGACCGCCTGATCGCCAACGTCAACGGCGTGATGAACGCTGTCATGGTCAACGGCGATGCTGCCGGTTCGACCCTGTTCTACGGCGCCGGTGCCGGCATGGAGCCGACCGCCTCCTCGGTGGTCGCCGACCTGGTGGACGTGGTTCGCGCCATGACCGCCGACCCGGAAAACCGCGTACCGCACCTGGCCTTCCAGCCGGACTCGCTGTCCGCCCACCCGATCCTGCCGATCGAAGCCTGCGAAACGGCGTACTACCTGCGCATCCAGGCCAAGGACCACCCGGGCGTACTGGCCCAGGTGGCGAGCATCCTCTCCGAGCGTGGCATCAACATCGAATCGATCATGCAGAAGGACGTCGAAGAACAGGACGGCCTGGTTCCGATGATCCTGCTCACCCACGAGGTGCAGGAACAGCGCATGAACGATGCCATCGTCGCCCTGGAAGCCCTGCAGGATGTGGTCGGCAAGGTCGTGCGGATCCGCGTCGAACAGCTCAATTAATCGTCTGCGGCGGGCCGAGGCCCGCCGCTTGAACCATAGGTTTGCCCAAATGCGCTATATCAGTACCCGTGGCCAGGCTCCTGCCCTGAATTTCGAAGACGTCCTGCTGGCGGGCCTTGCCAGTGACGGTGGCCTCTACGTTCCGGAAAACCTGCCGCGCTTTACCCAGGAGGAGATCGCTTCCTGGGCCGGCCTGCCGTACCACGAGCTGGCCTTCCGGGTGATGCGTCCGTTCGTCACCGGCAGCATCGCCGATGCCGACTTCAAGAAGATCCTCGAAGAAACCTACGGCGAGTTCGCCCACGCTGCGGTCGCTCCGCTGCGTCAGTTGAACAGCAACGAGTGGGTGCTGGAGCTGTTCCACGGCCCGACCCTGGCCTTCAAGGACTTCGCCCTGCAACTGCTCGGTCGTCTGCTCGACCACGTCCTTGCCAAGCGCGGCGAGCGCGTGGTGATCATCGGCGCCACCAGCGGTGACACCGGTTCCGCCGCCATCGAAGGCTGCCGTCGCTGCGACAACGTCGACATCTTCATCCTGCACCCGCACCAGCGCGTGTCGGAAGTCCAGCGTCGCCAGATGACCACCATCATGGGCGAGAACATCCACAACATCGCCATCGAAGGCAACTTCGACGACTGCCAGGAGATGGTCAAGGCCAGCTTCGCCGACCAGGGCTTCCTCAAGGGCACCCGTCTGGTAGCGGTCAACTCGATCAACTGGGCGCGGATCATGGCCCAGATCGTCTACTACTTCCACGCGGCCCTGCAGCTGGGTGGCCCGGCCCGTTCCGTGGCGTTCTCGGTGCCGACCGGCAACTTCGGCGACATCTTCGCCGGCTACCTGGCGCGCAACATGGGCCTGCCGATCAGCCAACTGATCGTCGCCACCAACCGCAACGACATCCTGCACCGCTTCATGAGCGGCAATCAGTACGTCAAGGAAACCCTGCACGCGACCCTGTCGCCGTCCATGGACATCATGGTCTCCTCCAACTTCGAGCGCCTGCTGTTCGACCTGCACGGCCGCAACGGCGCAGCGATCGCCGACCTGATGGCCACCTTCAAGCAAGGCGGCGGCTTCAGCGTCGAAGAAGACCGCTGGACCGAAGCGCGCAAGCTGTTCGACTCGCTGGCCGTGGATGACGCGCAAACCTGCGAAACCATCGCCGAAGTCTTCGCCCAGACCGGCGAAGTGCTCGACCCGCACACCGCCATCGGCGTCAAGGCCGCGCGCGAATGCCGCCGCAGCCTGGACACCCCGATGGTTGTCCTGGGTACCGCACACCCGGTCAAGTTCCCTGAAGCGGTGGAAAAGGCCGGCGTCGGCAAGGCCCTGGAACTGCCGGCCCACCTGGCCGACCTGTTCTCCCGTGAAGAGAAGTGCACCGTACTGGCCAACGACCTGGGCAAGGTCCAGGCCTTCGTCAGCCAGCACGGCAATCGTGGCAAGCCGCTGTAAGCGGTTGGTGTTGCAGAAAGCCCGTCCTTGGTGACGGGCTTTTTATTTCCGGTCTAGGCTGTTGTGCCAAGCAGCGACTCATAAGGAATCTGCAGTCCATCGTGAAGCCGCTTGATCATCGCCAGGCTCAGGCCCCGCTTGCCATTCAGCACCTCCGAGACGCGACCACTGGAGCCGATGTACTGCTCGAGATCACGTGGGCTCAAGCCGCGTTGATCCATCCTGAACTTGATGGCTTCGACTGGTGTGGCGGCATGGATAGGGTAATGCTTGTTTTCATAGGCCTCGATCAGGGTTACCAGCACTTCCATCTCGTCAGCTTCAGGCGTTCCGGGTTCAGCCTGAAAGATGGTTTCCAGGCGCTGGAAGGCAGTGCGCAGGTCTTCATCGGTACGAATGGGCTTAATAGTCATTGATTGTCTCTCCCGTTTTGGGAGATTTTGGCTGGTCGGTAGATGCCTTGCAGTAGTCCATTTCCGGTGAACTCATAGTCGCTATCGGAAATGGAAGCCAATCCTTCGGAATTGTCCTATAGGTCCAGCCGCAATATTTCCCTAGAGTCGCCCCTTCGTGCCATCACGGAGACCCATTCCATGCACTCGCTCAAGGTCCTGATCCTCGAAGACCATCCCTTTCAGCTCATGGCCCTGCACCAGATGCTCAACGCCAATGGTGTGTTCGACGTGCTGGCGGCCGAATCGGTGAGCTGTGCCATGCAGATGCTGGAACGTCGCGGTGCAGTGGACGTGGCGATCTGCGATCTGTACATGGACGGTCCGGATGGCCTGACGATGATCCGCCATCTCGCCGAGCAGCGTCTGGCCAGTGCGCTGATCGTGCTTAGCGATGCCGATTCGACCTTGCTCGATGCCATGGGTGAACTCATCCCGCAACTGGGCTTGCGTTTGCTCGGCTGCGTACCGAAGCCGGCCAGCGGTGCGGTGTTGCATCGCCTGCTCTGCGAGTACCGCGACAGTAGCGCTTCACCGCCGCCATCCGGCGCATCCGCACAGATTCTCGAACTGGCCAGCCTGTCGGCCGAGCAATTGGCCCTGTCGCGCAAGCAATGGAAGGTCCGCTACCAGCCCAGGGTCAATGCCGATGGCGGCCTGGTCGGTGTCGAAGCCTCGCTACGCTGGCAGCATCCGACCCTCGGGCAGCTCGCGCCGGGGCAGTTCTTTACCGTGCAGCAGGGCTCGGCTTTGCTGGAGATGCTGACCTGGCACGGGCTTGAGCAGGCACTGGCGCTGAGTGCGGCGATCCGCCTGGGCGACAGCCGGCCCTTGCCCGTGGCGGTGAACATGCCGCCCGCTGTCCTGCTCGACGCAGGTTTTGTCGGGACCTTGCGCCGGCTCCTGCTGCAACACCGTCTTCCCGCCAGTGCCTTGACCCTGGAGTTCGCCGAATCCCATTGCGCCCAGCTCGGCGACGAGCAACTGCAACGCCTGGCCAGGCTGCGCAAGCTCGGTTGCCGCCTGTGCCTGGATGGCTTTGGCCGCGGAGCCGCCAATCTGCGGCAACTGTTCGACCTGCCGCTGAGCGAGGTGAAGCTGCCCGGTGAATTCGTCCGTGGCATGGGCGAAGACGGCAAGAAGGCCGGGGTGGTGGCGTCGGCCTTGATCCTGGCGCGTCGTTCCGAGCTCAGTGTGGTGGTGGATGACGTCGATACCCTCGCAGACTGGCAAGCGGTGCAGGGGCTGGGCCGCATCCTGGTACAGGGCGGCTTTGTCGCTGCTGCGATGACCGGGGGCGAGTTGCTCGAATGGATCAATGCCCGCGAATCTTCGACCAAAGGCCAGCAAGGCGTGGCTTGAACCATTGGTGGCTTTTTGATATTGCTGGGTCGAGGGCAGATTTCAATCTGTCATCTTTCCCGGGCATGCTCCGGTGAATCCCCTGGTGAACGCCCCGTGTTGCCGAACTTTCCAGGCATTTGCGGGGTCAGTCAAAGACCACTTGGTTCTAACGAGGTGAACAATGAACAAGATGGAATCCGTCAGCTTGTTGCTCAACGATGCATTGGCACCTTATCGGATCACCCTGGAGCCCATGGGGACGGGAACGTTCACGCTGTCGCTGCGTGACGAGAATGGTTTTGAAGTCTTGCAACGCACCACCCCGGCCAGCCAGTTGCAGGACCTGCGCCTGCTGGTGGACCTGGTAGACGGTCTGCAGCGCGACCTGCGCATCGCCGAAGGGCGGTTGCAGCCCTGCGTGATTGCAGCCTGGCAGCACGCCCGGCAGGGTCGTACTTTGTCGGCTACCTTGTAGGGGGAACCTTTGCCGGATATGGCACTCAGACTGGATACGGGCGGTTAGCTGGCATTTTGCTCCGATGTCGACTCACCGTCTTCACGCAAGGCCATCCAAGGGCCTTCGTTTAACCCCGATCGGGCTCCCCACCGTTCGGGGTTTCTTTTTTCCTCAAGGATGGTCTTCGATAAAGAAGCGTGCGGCATCGCGCAGATAGACTTCGCGGGTCTGCTCGTCGAGCCATTCGGCGTAGAGCGGTGGCAGGGCGGTGTCGCGCATCTTCAGCAGCAATTCATTGATCCGGCCGAGGGCTTCGCGTCCCTGGGGACTGTCCGAGCAGCCGACATGGATGAACTGATACTCCGCCACACCCTGGATCGGATAGAAGGTCAGGGCATCCAGCGATTGCCCCAGTTCCCCGGTCAGGTAGCGGACTTCCGGCCAATACCCCAGCAGCCACTTCAGGCGCCCCAGGTTCTGCATCTGCAACAGGCTGCGCACCGCGTCGTTGCCGTAGTGCGGGGTGAGGGTGTCGGGCGGGGTGGCCTTGAGCAGGATGTCCACCGGCGTGCTGTAGCTGCGCTCGGCGACCATGCCCAGGCGTGAGACATGGCTTTGCAGCAGGGCCTTGAGATCGACCTTGCCGTCCACCAGGAACGGTTCGACCATGGCCGCGTCCTGTTTGCGCACGATCAGGCCGTTGCTCAGGGTGCCCATGCTCGGTACCGAGAAGTGGATGAACTTTGCCCGCTCCGGCGTCCACAGCAGGGTCGGATCACAGTTGAAATTGGGCTCGGCGAGCATCTGCATGGCCCGGGCGCGATTGACCCGAAGAATGCTGTGGTCGTACTCGGGCAGTTGCTCGATCAACTGGGCGAGCAACTGGTCCACCGCGCCCTGGCCCTTGCGCGAGCCTTCGAAAATGGTCAGCGGCGGCAGGTCGCGCAACAGCCAGGTCAGGCGCTCCTTGGCGTCGGCCATGGCGCACATGCTCAGCGTTACGCCGAGCAGCAGGCCCAGGCCGGTGCGGCGGAGCAGGGTGTTCAGATGGCACCCTGCCCGCGCAGTTCAGCGATGGCGGCAGGGCTGTAGCCCAGTTCGGCCAGCAGTTGCTCGGTGTGTTCGCCCAGCTTGGGCCCCACCCACTCGCTGGAGCCGGGGGTATCGGAAAGCTTGGGCACGATACCGGGCATCTTGAACGGCTTGCCGTCCGGCAGTTTTGCCTGGAGGAACATCTCCCGCGCGAGGTACTGCGGGTCGCTGAACATGTCCTCGGCGCTATAGATGCGGCTGGCCGGCACCTCGGCGTCGTTGAGCGTCTGCATCAGTTGTTCCAGCGGCACGCTGTTGGCCCAGCGGTCGATCACCCCGTACAGCTCGTCACGCCGCGCATCGCGGCCATCGTTGCTGGCCAGGTCCGGGGCTTCGGCCAGGTCGCTACGGCCGATGGCGAGCATGAAGCGCTTGAAGATGGCATCGCCGTTGGCGCCGATCTGCACATGCTTGCCATCGGCACTGGTATGGATGGAGGAGGGCGTGATGCCGGGCATGATGTTGCCGGTGCGCTCGCGGATAAAGCCGAACACGTCGAACTCCGGGACCATGCTTTCCATCATGGCGAAGATGGCCTCGTACAGCGCCACGTCCACCACCTGGCCCTCGCCGCCGTTGACTTCGCGATGACGCAGGGCCATCAGCGCGCCGATCACGCCCCACAGGGCAGCGATGGAATCACCGATGGAAATCCCCGTGCGCACTGGCGGGCGGTCGTCGAAACCGGTGATATAGCGCAGCCCACCCATCGACTCGCCCACCGCACCGAAGCCCGGCTGGTCCTTCATCGGCCCGGTCTGGCCGAAGCCGGACAGGCGCACCATCACCAGTTTCGGGTTCAGCGCCTTGAGCACGTCCCAGCCGAGACCAAGCTTTTCCAGCACGCCGGGGCGGAAGTTCTCGATCAGGATGTCGGCATCGGCGAGCAGGCGCTTGAGAATGGCCATGCCTTCGGGATGCTTGAGATTGAGGGTCAGCGATTGCTTGTTGCGCGCCTGGACGAACCACCACAGCGAGGTGCCCTCGTACAGCTTGCGCCACTTGCGCAGCGGGTCGCCGCCGTCGGGCGATTCGACCTTGATCACCTGGGCACCGAATTCGGCGCAGATGCGCGAAGCGAACGGTCCGGCGATCAGGGTTCCGAGTTCGACGACTTTCAGACCGGCGAGGGGTTTGCTGGGCAGCGACATAAGGCATCCGTGGCGGTGGGCTGTGCGCTCGTTTTTATCACAGGGCGACAGGCTCAGATACTGTTGTAGCGCATGATTGTGGCAGCGCGTCGTCGATCGTCGCCGCATCGGTTAGACTGGTCGACTTTCCCCGTTACCAGAAGCCCGCCCCCATGGCCCAGCCGTCCACCACCTACAAATTCGAACTGAACCTCACCGACCTCGATCGCAACGTTTACCAGAGCATCAAGCAGACCATCGCCCGCCACCCCTCGGAAACCGAGGAACGCATGGCCGTGCGCCTGCTGGCCTATGCCCTCTGGTACAACGAGAACCTGTCGTTCGGCCGTGGTCTGTCGGATGTCGACGAAGCTGCGTTGTGGGAAAAGAGCCTGGACGACCGCATCCTGCACTGGATCGAAGTCGGCCAGCCGGACGCCGAGCGCCTGACCTGGTGCTCGCGCCGTACCGAACGCACCAGCCTGCTGGCCTACGGCAGCCTGCGGGTGTGGCAGAACAAGGTGGTGGATGCGGTGAAGAACCTGAAGAACCTGCATATCGCCGCCGTGCCCCAGGAAGTCCTGGAAACCCTGGCCACCGATATGCCGCGCTCCATCAAATGGGACGTGATGATCAGCGAAGGCACGGTCTTCGTCACCGATGACCGCGGCCAGCACGAAGTCCAGCTGGAGTGGTTGCTGGGCGAGCGGGGTTGAGCTGACAGTCCATGCGTATCGAGCCCCGTGCACTGCCCGCGACCCTGCCATTCCTCGGTGACCTGCCGCCCCTGCTGACCCGCCTGTACGCCGCCCGCGGCGTGCAGAGCGCCGAAGAGCTGGACAAGAGCCTGGCGCGCCTGTTGCCGTTCACCCTGCTCAAGGGCATCGACGCGGCGGTGGACCTGCTGGTGGAGGCTCTGGCGCAGCGCCAGCGTATCCTGATCGTCGGCGACTTCGATGCCGACGGCGCCACCGCCAGCAGCGTCGGCCTGCTCGGCCTGCGCCTGATGGGCGCGGCCCACGTCGACTACCTGGTGCCGAACCGCTTCGAATACGGCTACGGCCTGACCCCGGAGATCGTCGCGGTGGCCCTGCAGCGCTCGCCTGACCTGCTGATCACCGTGGACAACGGCATTTCCAGCGTCGACGGCGTGGCTGCTGCGAAGGCGGCGGGGCTCAAGGTATTGGTGACCGACCACCACCTGCCCGGCCACGAACTGCCGCTGGCCGACGCCATCGTCAACCCCAACCAGCCGGGCTGCGACTTCCCCAGCAAGTCGCTGGCCGGGGTCGGGGTGATCTTCTATGTGCTGATGGCCTTGCGCGCGCGCCTGCGCAGCCAGGGGCACTACGAAACCCGGCCGCAACCGAACCTCGGCGAACTGCTCGACCTGGTCGCCCTGGGCAGCGTCGCCGACGTGGTACCGCTGGATGCCAACAACCGCATCCTGGTGCACCAGGGCCTCGAACGCATCCGTGCCGGTCGCGCCCGCCCAGGCCTGAAGGCGATCCTCGAAGTCGCCCGCCGCGACCACCGGCGCATCACCTCCACCGACCTCGGCTTTATCCTCGGCCCGCGCCTGAATGCCGCCGGTCGTCTCGACGACATGAGCCTGGGTATCGAATGCCTGCTCAGCGACGACGAGACCCTGGCCCGGGACATGGCGGTGCAACTGGATGAACTCAACCAGGACCGCAAATCCATCGAGCAGGGCATGCAGCGCGAGGCCCTGGCCCAGCTCAAGGACCTGCCGCTGGAGTCGATGCCGTTCGGCCTGTGCCTGTTCGAGGCCGACTGGCACCAGGGCGTGATCGGCATCCTCGCCTCGCGCCTGAAAGAGCGCTATCACCGCCCGACCATCGCTTTTGCCGATGCCGGCGAGGGCATGCTCAAGGGGTCGGCACGTTCGGTACCGGGTTTCCATATCCGCGACGCGCTGGATGCGGTGGCGGCGCGTCATCCGCAACTGATCAGCAAGTTCGGTGGGCACGCCATGGCGGCAGGTCTTTCGCTGCCGGCAGACAACTTCCCGGCCTTTGCCGAGGCCTTCGACGAGGAAGTGCGGCGTCAACTGCGTGAAGAAGACCTGACCGGCCGCCTGCTCTCCGACGGTACCCTGGAGGTTCAGGAGTTCCACCTCGAACTGGCCCGCGCCCTGCGCCATGCCGGGCCTTGGGGTCAGCACTTCCCCGAACCGCTGTTCCACGGCGTGTTCCAACTGGTGGAACAGCGTGTCGTCGGCGAGCGCCATCTCAAGGTGGTGCTCAAGAGCGAATGCGGTTCGGTCAAGCTGGATGGCATTGCCTTCGGCGTCGATCGCGAAGTCTGGCCGAACCCCACGGTGCGCTGGGTCGAGCTGGCCTACAAGCTCGACGTCAACGAATTCCGCGGGCAGGAAACCGTGCAACTGATGATCGCGCACATGGAGCCGCGCTGATCCCAGGGTAGGAAACTGGTCTAGGCTTTGTAGGACCGCCGCTGAGCCAAAGGGAAGAACGAGTGCTCGGTTCGGTCCACCATTCGGAGTCCTGGAGAGGTGCCCTCATGAGCCTGCTACTTGAGCCATACACCCTGCGTCAGCTGACCCTGCCCAACCGCATCGCCGTATCCCCCATGTGCCAGTACTCCAGCGTCGACGGCCTGGCCAACGACTGGCACCTGGTGCACCTCGGCAGTCGTGCGGTCGGCGGTGCCGGGCTGGTCATCACCGAAGCCGTGGCGGTCACCGCCGATGGTCGTATCACCGCCCAGGACCTGGGCCTGTGGAACGACGAGCAGATCCCGCCACTGCAACGCATCACCCGTTTCATCGTCGCCCAGGGTTCGATCCCGGGCATCCAGCTGGCCCATGCCGGGCGCAAGGCCAGCACCCACCGGCCGTGGCTGGGCAAGCACGGCAGCGTCAAGCCGGAAGATGGCGGCTGGATTCCCGTGGGTCCGTCGAAGATCGCCTTCGACCCGGAGCACACGGCGCCCAGCGAGCTTAGCGAATCACAGATCCGCGACATCATCGACGACTTCGTCGCCGCCGCCAAACGCGCGTTGGTGGCGGGCTTCAAGGTGGTGGAAATCCATGCCGCGCATGGCTACCTGCTGCACCAGTTCCTCTCGCCGCTGAGCAATCAGCGCCGCGACAGCTACGGCAGTTGCTTCGAAAACCGTATCCGCCTGGCCTTGCAGGTCACCGAGGCGGTGCGCGAGGTCTGGCCGGATTCGTTGCCGCTGTTCGTGCGGGTATCGGCCACCGACTGGGTCGAGGATGGCTGGAACCCGGATGAAACCGTGGAACTGGCAAAGCGCCTCAAGGCCCTGGGTGCGGACCTGATCGACGTTTCATCCGGCGGCACCTCGGTGCATGCCGAAATCCCCACCGGCCCGGGCTACCAGACCCGCTTCGCCGAGCGGGTGCGCAAGGAATCGGGGATCGCCACCGGCACCGTCGGCATGATCACCGAACCGGCCCAGGCCGAGCACATCCTGCGCACCGGCCAGGCCGACCTGATCTTCCTCGCCCGCGAACTGCTGCGTGATCCGTACTGGCCGCTGCATGCCGATGATGACCTGGGCGGCAACAAGGCGACGTGGCCGGCGCAGTACCAGCGCGCGACCAGTCGGGAGCAGCCGATTCATGAGTCGGATTTGCGGGATTGAAAGCAGTGTGAAGACGTGCACATGACCCTGTGGGAGTCGGCCCAGCCTTTCAGGCTGCGCTCTCGCGCAGAGAACAGGTCTAAAAGCGACGCGGACCCT
>NZ_JBMDIJ010000089.1:0-23186 GCF_057808595.1 Pseudomonas sp. FG98
TATCGCCCTTAAGAGGTGTCCGGGATCATTAGGCCAGTTCAAGCCAGCTCCCACAGGGTTTTGGGTGCACTGCGAACTCTGTGGGAGCCGGCGTTGCCGGCGATGAGGCCCTAATAGTCGGCCGGAGCCTCCAGCAGCATCGCCCGGAACGCCCCCAGCGGTAGCGGCCGGCTATGCAGATACCCCTGATACAGGAAGCACCCCTGCCGTTCCAGAAACTCCAGTTGCTCGGAAAGCTCCACCCCCTCGGCAATCACCGTCAGTTCCAGACTCCGCGCCATGGCCACGATGGCCCGGACGATCTCGGCATCGTTGGGGTCCACCGGCGCATCGCGGACGAACGACTGATCGATCTTCAAGGTGTCTACCGGCAGGCGCTTGAGGTAAGTCAGCGATGAGTAGCCGGTGCCGAAATCATCCATGGCAAAGCCCACCCCCAGCGCCTTCAGTTCGCGCATCTTGTTGATGGTGTCCTCCAGGTTCTGGATGACGATGCCTTCGGTGATCTCCAGCTTGAGCATGCGATAGGGCAGGCGATAGTCGTCCAGGCTGCGTCGCACGCGCTGGACGAAGTCGTTCTGGCGGAATTGCCGCGGGCTGATGTTGACGCACAGGCTGAAATCCTCGGCGTCGATCAGCAGGTCCTGGAGCATGCGCGAACAGGCGTCGCAGGCTTCGTCGAGGATCCAGTTGCCCACTTCGAGAATCAGCCCGCTTTCCTCCAGCACCTGGATGAACTGCGACGGCGGCTGCTGGCCGAGCAGTGGGTGATGCCAGCGCAACAGCACCTCGGCGCCGACGATGCGGCTGTCGCGGGCATCGACCTGAGGCTGGAAGTGCAAAGCCAGTTCGCCACGGGTCAGGGCCATGCGCAGGTCGCTTTCCATGCGCAGGCGCTCGCTGGCGGCCTTTTGCATGGTGGTGTGGAACAACTGGGTGGTGTTGCGCCCGGAATCCTTGGCCCGATACAGGGCGATATCGGCGCGTTTGAGCAGGTCGGCCGGGGTCGAGCCATGGTCGGGGATCAGCGCCACGCCGATGCTCGGGGTCACCTGCAGGCGCTGGCCGTCCAGCGACATGGGTTCGGCGAGCAACTGGCGCAGGGTGTCGGCCAGTTCCTGGACCTGATCGGTGACTTCCTCGCGGCTGCCCTGCAACCCGCTGAGCAGCACCACGAACTCGTCGCCGCCCAGACGCGCCACGGTGTCTTCCATGCGCACGCTGGCTTCGAGGCGCGCGGTGATGATCTTCAGCACCGTATCGCCCACCGGATGGCCGAGCGAGTCATTGATGTGCTTGAAATGGTCAAGGTCGAGGAACAGCAAGGCGCCGCGCAGGTTGTGGCGCTTGAGCAGGGCGATCTGCTGGCTCAGGCGGTCCATCAATAGGGCACGGTTGGGCAGGTTGGTCAGCGGGTCGTGGTAGGCCAGGTGGCGGATCTGCGCCTGGGCATTCTTCAACTGGCTGACGTCCCGGGCAGTGAGCAGCAGGCAGTCGGTCTCGTTGAGGGTAATCGGCTCCACCGAGACTTCCAGGGTCAGCAACTCGCCGCTCTTGCTGCGTCCGAGCATTTCCCGGTGGTGCACGCGGCCGCGTTCCAGTACCTCGGCCGCCAGCATCTCGTGCTGTTTATCGTCGGCCCAGACGCCGATCTGGTTGGCGGTGCGCCCCAGCACTTCGCCGGCGCTGTAGCCGGTCAGGCGGCAGAAGCCATCGTTGACCTCGACATAGCGCCCGGTCTCGCGCTCGCTGATGCTGATGGCGTCCGGGCTGGAGTGAAAGGCCTTGGCGAATTTCTCCTCGCTGGCCTTGAGTGCCGCTTCGGCCCGCTGCTGCTGGGTGATATCGCGCAGGGTGGTGACGCTGCAGGTTTCCTGGTCGACCTTGATCAGGCGGCTGGAAATCACGCAGGTCAGGGCGTGGCCATTCTTGTGGTTGACCACCACCGCGACGTTGTTCAGCGCCTGGTCACGGATCACCTGTTCGATACGCTTGGCGCGCTCCGCCGACTCCGCCCACAGGCCGATTTCCTCGGCACTACGGCCCAGCACCTGCTCGGCGCTCCAGCCGAAAGTCTGGGTGAAGGCCGGGTTGATCTCGATGAACTGGCCGTTGTCCTGGCGGGTGACGCAGATCGGGTCGGGGCTGACCTGGAACAGCCCGGCAAATTTCTCTTCCGAGGCGATCAGGCGCTGCTCGCGCTCGACCTGGTCGGTGATGTCCAGCAAGGTCCCGGCCATGCGCAGCGGATTGCCCTGTTCGTCGCGGTACAAGCGTGCGCGGCTTTCCAGGTAGCGGGAGCTGCCGTTGTCCAGCTGGATCCGGTAGGTGATCTGGTAATTGCCCGCCGGACCTTCGCGCAGGCTGCGGTAGGCCTGGCGCATGCTGGCCCGTTCGTCTTCCGGCACGCCGTCGAAAAACGCCTCGAAGGACTCGTGGAAGGGGATCGGCTCCAGTCCGTGCAGCTGCGCGGCGCGGGCCGAGCCGTAGAGCATGCCGCTGGGAATGTGCCAGTCCCAGGTGCCCAGCTGTGCCGAGTCCAGGGCCAGGTCGAGGCGCTCCTGGCTGTCCTTGAGCGCGTCCTCGCGCTCGCGCTGGGCGGTGATCTCGCGGATCACCCCGATCATCTGCGGGCGGCCGTCCTTGTCGTGGGTCAGGCTGCCGTTGATCTCCAGCCAGTGCAGGCTGCCGTCCGGCCAGCGGATGCGGTGGCGCATGGCCTGGACCTGCGGCTCGCCAGCGACCACCGCGTAGAACGCCTGCACGGTGCGCTGGCGGTCTTCGGGGGGCAGCAGGTCGAGGTAGTCCAGGTCCTTGGGCAGCGGCTGGCGCGGGTCGTAGCCGAACAGTGCCTGGGTGCCCCGCGACCAACTGATGCGCCCGGTCTCGACATCCCAGAACCAGGCGCCAAGGCGGGCACCGTTGAGGGCCGCCAGCAGTTGCGGAGCGTTTTCCCAGGTCTGCTCCGACTCCTGGGGATCGGCCGCGAGGATTCGCGGAAGGCGCGGAAAACGGGGTGTGTTGGGCATCGATTACCAGACCTTTGGCGAATACGCTTCCTTGGTATAGGCCGGCCCGGCGTTTCCGGCGGCCTCAGGGTTTTCTCGCATGGCTGTCGAGCAGTGCCATAAAGGCTCTGGCTGCATTCGATAACGTTCGTTCCGTATGAAGAATGTAGCCTAGCTGGCGAGTCAGCTGTATGCCCGGCAAGCTGATGGAAGCCACCTGTTCGTCGAGCATGGTGCGTGGCAAAACGCTCCAGGCCAGGCCGATGGACACCATCATCTTTATGGTTTCCAAGTAGTTGGTGCTCATGGCGATGTTCGGCGTCAGGCCCTGCCGCTCGAAAAGTCGCTGGACGATATGGTGGGTAAAGGTGTTTCCGCCGGGAAAAACCGCCGGATGGTGGGCGATATCTTCCAGACCAGCGGCAACCTTGCGTGCCAGCGGGTGCTCCGGGGCCACCACAAAATCCAGCGGGTCGTCCCATACCGGCACCGCGCGCACCAGACTATGAGGCTCCGGCGCCAGGGTAATCACGGCGATTTCCGCGCGGCCATGCAGAATCTCTTCGTAGGCCACTTCCGAGTCGAGGAACTGGATATCCAGGGCGACCGCCGGGTATTGCCGGGTAAAGGCGCGCAGCAGCGGCGGCAAGCGGTGCAGGCCGATGTGATGGCTGGTAGCCAGGGTCAGGCGACCGCTGACCTCGCCGGTGAGGTTGGTCAGGGCCCGGCGCGTGTCGTCCAGCACGTTGATGATCTGGTAGGCCCGGGGCAGCAGGGCGCGGCCGGCCTCGGTCAGGCTGACCTCGCGGCCGAGGCGGTCGAACAGGCGCACGTCCAGTTGCTGTTCGAGACCGGCGATGCGTTTGCTGATGGCCGGCTGGGTCAGGTGCAGGCGCTCGCCGGCCCCGGAAAAGCTGCCGGTCTCGGCAATCGCGATAAAGGCGTTGAGGTTGGCCAGATCCACGGTTTCGGATTCCTCTTGGTTATCCAAAGCATAAAAATTATGAATTTGAGTTATCCAATCTAACCCCATACCATCAGCCGTACAAGCCAAGGGGTTATTGGCATAGAAAGACTGATGAGGAACGCCTGATGGCCGGCAAAACGCTTTACGACAAGCTCTGGGATGCGCATTTGGTCAAGCAGCGCGACGATGGTTCGGCGCTGATCTACATCGACCGTCACATCATTCACGAAGTGACCTCGCCGCAAGCCTTCGAAGGCCTGCGCCTGGCGAACCGCAAACCTTGGCGCATCGATGCCAACATCGCCACGCCGGACCACAACGTACCGACCACGCCCGAGCGCAAGGGCGGCATCGACGCCATCGTCGACCAGGTGTCGCGCCTGCAGGTGCAGACCCTCGACGAGAACTGCGACGAGTACGGCATCACCGAATTCAAGATGAACGACGTGCGCCAGGGCATCGTCCACGTCATCAGCCCGGAGCAGGGCGCTACCCTGCCGGGCATGACCGTGGTCTGCGGTGACTCGCACACCTCGACCCACGGCGCCTTCGGCGCGCTGGCCCACGGCATCGGCACCTCCGAGGTCGAGCACGTGCTCGCCACCCAGTGCCTGGTCGCCAAGAAAATGAAGAACATGCTGGTGCGCGTCGAAGGCGTATTGCCTGCTGGCGTCACCGCCAAGGACATCGTCCTCGCCGTGATCGGCAAGATCGGCACCGCCGGCGGTAACGGCCATGCCATGGAATTCGCCGGCAGCGCCATTCGCGATCTGTCCATCGAAGGCCGCATGACCATCTGCAACATGTCCATCGAAGCCGGCGCCCGTGTTGGCCTGGTGGCCACCGACGCCAAGACCGTCGAATACGTCAAGGGTCGCCCGTACGCGCCGAAGGGCGAGCAATGGGACCTGGCCGTCGAAGCCTGGAAAGACCTGGTTTCCGACGCCGATGCAGTGTTCGACACCGTGGTCGAGCTGGATGCCGCGCAGATCAAGCCGCAGGTCAGCTGGGGCACCTCGCCGGAAATGGTCCTGGCCGTCGACCAGCGCGTGCCGGACCCGGCCGCCGAGGCCGATCTGGTCAAGCGTGGCTCCATCGAGCGCGCCCTGAAATACATGGGCCTGAGCGCCAACCAGGCGATCACCGATATCCAGCTGGACCGTGTGTTCATCGGCTCCTGCACCAACTCGCGGATCGAAGACCTGCGCGCCGCTGCCGAGATCGCCAAGGGCCGCAAGGTCGCCGCGACCATCAAGCAGGCGATCGTGGTACCGGGTTCCGGCCTGGTCAAGGAGCAGGCCGAGAAAGAAGGCCTGGACAAGATCTTCCTCGAAGCCGGCTTCGAATGGCGTGAACCGGGCTGCTCCATGTGCCTGGCGATGAACCCCGACCGCCTGGAGAGTGGCGAGCACTGCGCGTCCACCTCCAACCGCAATTTCGAAGGCCGCCAGGGTGCCGGTGGGCGTACCCACCTGGTCAGCCCGGCCATGGCCGCCGCCGCCGCCGTTACCGGCCGTTTCATCGATGTACGCGAGTTGATCCAAGGGAGCGCAGCATGAAAGCCTTTACCCAGCACACCGGCCTCGTTGCCCCTCTGGACCGTGCCAACGTCGACACCGACCAGATCATTCCCAAGCAGTTCCTGAAGTCGATCAAGCGCACCGGTTTCGGCCCGAACCTGTTCGACGAGTGGCGCTACCTGGACGTCGGCCAGCCGTACCAGGACAACAGCAAGCGCCCGAAGAACATGGACTTCGTCCTCAACCACGACCGTTACCAAGGTGCCAGCGTGCTGCTGGCCCGTGAGAACTTCGGCTGCGGTTCGAGCCGTGAGCACGCGCCATGGGCCCTGGAAGAGTACGGTTTCCGCAGCATCATCGCGCCGAGCTACGCCGACATCTTCTTCAACAACAGCTTCAAGAACGGCCTGCTGCCGATCATTCTCAGCGACGAGGAAGTCGACGAGCTGTTCAAGCAGGTCGAAGCCGACCCGGGCTACCAGCTGACCATCGACCTGCAGGCACAGACCGTGACCCGCCCCGACGGCAAGGTGCTGGGCTTCGAGATCGACGCGTTCCGCAAGCACTGCCTGCTCAACGGCCTGGACGATATCGGCCTGACCCTGCAGGACAGCGATGCCATCGGTGCCTTCGAAGCCAAGCATCGCGCCAGCCAGCCATGGTTGTTCCGCGACGCTCAGTAATGTGTTGAACCCATCGCTGGCAAGCCAGCTCCCACAGGATCTGTGTTGAACACGGAATTTGTGACCAGCACAAAACCCTGTGGGAGCTGGCTTGCCAGCGATGAGGCCCGGGAGACTAGAAAATGACCAACAGCAGCCACAAGGACGTCGTCCAGCGCCAGTTCGGCGAACAGGCCAGCGCCTACCTGAGCAGTGCCGTGCACGCCCAGGGCACCGAGTTCGCCCTGCTCCAGGCCGAACTGGCCGGGCAAAACCACGCCCGGGTCCTTGACCTCGGCTGCGGCGCCGGCCACGTCAGCTTCCATGTCGCACCGCTGGTCGCCGAAGTGGTGGCCTACGACCTGTCGCAACAGATGCTCGACGTGGTCGCCGCCAGCGCTGCCGAGCGCGGCCTGGGCAATATCGTCACCGAGCGCGGTGCCGCCGAGCGCCTGCCGTTCGCCGACGCTTCCTTCGACTTCGTCTTCAGCCGCTATTCGGCGCATCACTGGAGCGACCTCGGCCTGGCCCTGCGCGAAGTGCGCCGGGTGCTCAAGCCGGGTGGCGTGGCCGCTTTCATCGACGTGATGTCGCCGGGCAGCCCGCTGCTCGACACCTATCTGCAAAGCGTCGAAGTGCTGCGCGACACCAGTCATGTGCGCGACTATTCCGCCTCCGAATGGCTGCGCCAGGTCAGCGAGGCCGGCCTCTGCGTGCGCAGTCACGCCCGCCAGAGCCTGCGCCTGGAATGGACCTCCTGGGTCGAACGCATGCGCACGCCAGAAGCGATGCGCGCCGCCATCCTGCAATTGCAGCAGGCGATGGGCGAAGAAGTACGGCAGTATTACCGGATCGAAGCCGACGGCTCGTTCAGTACCGATGTCCTGGTGCTGTGGGCCGAACGCTGAAATCCAGCAGATTTTTACCGGCGCGCCACCTCGGCGCGCCGCTTGATTCGAGATAGAGGAAAGCATGAGCAAGCAGATTCTGATTCTCCCGGGTGACGGTATCGGTCCTGAAATCACCGCCGAGGCCGTCAAGGTGCTGGAACTGGCCAACGACAAGTTCCAGCTCGGCTTCGCCCTGGAGCACGACGTGATCGGCGGCGCCGCCATCGACAAGCACGGCGTGCCACTGGCCGACGAGACCCTGGAGCGTGCGCGCAAGGCCGATGCCGTGCTGCTGGGCGCCGTGGGCGGGCCGAAGTGGGACAAGATCGAGCGTGACATCCGTCCCGAGCGCGGCCTGCTGAAGATCCGCTCGCAACTGGGCCTGTTCGCCAACCTGCGTCCGGCGATCCTCTACCCGCAACTGGCCGACGCCTCCTCGCTGAAGCGTGAAATCGTCTCCGGCCTGGACATCCTGATCGTCCGCGAGCTGACCGGCGGCATCTACTTCGGCGCCCCGCGTGGCACCCGCGAGCTGGAAAACGGCGAGCGCCAGTCCTACGACACCCTGCCGTACAGCGAAAGCGAAATCCGCCGCATCGCCCGCGTCGGCTTCGACATGGCCCGTGTGCGCGGCAAGAAGCTGTGCTCGGTGGACAAGGCCAACGTCCTCGCCTCCAGCCAGCTGTGGCGCGAAGTGGTCGAGGAAGTGGCCAAGGACTACCCGGACGTCGAACTGAGCCACATGTACGTCGACAACGCCGCCATGCAGCTGGTCCGTGCACCGAAGCAGTTCGACGTGATGGTCACCGACAACATGTTCGGCGACATCCTGTCGGATGAGGCTTCCATGCTCACCGGCTCCATCGGCATGCTGCCATCGGCTTCCCTGGACGCCCACAACAAGGGCATGTACGAGCCGTGCCACGGCTCCGCGCCGGACATCGCCGGCCAGGGCATCGCCAACCCGCTGGCGACCATCCTCTCGGTATCGATGATGCTGCGCTACAGCTTCAACCAGCACGGCGCCGCCGATGCCATCGAGAAAGCCGTGAGCCTGGTTCTCGACCAGGGCCTGCGTACCGGTGACATCTGGTCCGAAGGTTGCACCAAGGTCGGTACGCAGCAAATGGGCGACGCAGTAGTCGCAGCGCTGCGGAATCTGTAATCTCTCTGGCCCGCTGTCGAAACCACAACAGGGCAGCGGCCCACTTTTAGCGAAGGTGTAGTTGCGATGAAACGTGTAGGTCTGATCGGTTGGCGCGGAATGGTCGGTTCCGTGCTCATGCAGCGGATGCTCGAAGAGCAGGATTTCGATCTTATCGAGCCGGTGTTCTTCACTACCTCGAACGTCGGTGGCCAAGGCCCGGCGGTGGGCAAGGACATTGCTCCGCTGAAGGATGCCTACAGCATCGACGAGCTCAAGACCCTGGACGTGATCCTGACCTGCCAGGGTGGCGACTACACCAACGAAGTCTTCCCCAAGCTGCGCGAAGCCGGCTGGCAGGGTTACTGGATCGATGCCGCTTCCTCCCTGCGCATGCAGGATGACGCGGTCATCGTCCTGGACCCGGTCAACCGCAAGGTCATCGACCAGCAGCTGGACGCCGGCACCAAGAACTACATCGGCGGCAACTGCACCGTCAGCCTGATGCTGATGGGCCTGGGCGGCCTGTTCGAAGCCGGCCTGGTCGAATGGATGAGCGCCATGACCTACCAGGCGGCCTCCGGTGCCGGTGCGCAGAACATGCGCGAGCTGATCCGCCAGATGGGCGCGACCAACGCCGCCGTCGCCGACGAGCTGGCCAACCCGGCCAGCGCCATCCTCGACATCGACCGCAAGGTCGCCGAGGCCATGCGCAGCGATGCCTACCCGACCGAGAACTTCGGTGTGCCACTGGCCGGCAGCCTGATCCCGTGGATCGACAAGGAACTGCCGAACGGCCAGAGCCGCGAAGAGTGGAAGGCCCAGGCCGAGACCAACAAGATCCTCGGCCGCTTCAAGAGCCCGATCCCGGTCGACGGCATCTGCGTGCGCATCGGCGCCATGCGCTGCCACAGCCAGGCGCTGACCATCAAGCTGAACAAGGACGTGCCGCTGGCCGACATCGAAGGCCTGATCAGCCAGCACAACCCATGGGTGAAACTGGTGCCGAACCAGCGCGAGATCAGCATGAAGGAGCTGACCCCGACCAACGTTACCGGCACCCTGAACATCCCGGTGGGTCGTCTGCGCAAGCTGAACATGGGGTCCCAGTACCTGGGCGCCTTCACCGTCGGCGACCAGCTGCTGTGGGGCGCCGCCGAGCCGCTGCGGCGCATGCTGCGGATCCTGCTGGAGCGTTGATCGCTTCGTGGTGACCCTGAAAACCCGTGCTGGCGACAGCGCGGGTTTTTTGTTTTCGGACAAATCAAAGTAAAGTGCCGCTCCCCAGAATTCGCGGGGGCCTCATCGCTGGCAACGCCAGCTCCCACAAGGTCCGCGGTGCATGCAGTAACTGTGGGAGCTGGCGTTGCCAGCGATGGGGCCCGAAAGTCCAGAGGAAATCCTGATGACCCACCCAATCGACATCGCCGTAATCGGCGCCACCGGCACCGTCGGCGAAACCCTCGTGCAGATCCTCGAGGAACGCAACTTCCCGGTGGGCACCCTGTACCTGCTGGCCAGCAACGAATCCGCCGGCAGCGCCGTGACTTTCCGCGGCAAGAACCTGCGCACCCGCGATGTCGACGATTTCGATTTCGCCAAGGTGCGCCTGGCCTTCTTCGCCGCCGGCCCGGCCGTAACCCTCAGCTTCGCCCCTCGTGCCCAGGCCGCCGGTTGCACGGTGATCGACCTGTCCGGTGCCTTGCCCGCCGAGCAGGCGCCCGCCGTGGTCCCGGAAGTCAACCCGCAGGTCCTGGCCAGCCTGAAGACCCCGGCCACCCTGCACAGCCCGAGTGCCGCCGCCGTTGCCCTGGCCGTGGTCCTCGCCCCGCTGAAAAGCCTGCTGACCCTGGAGCGGGTGAACGTTACCGCCTGCCTCGCCGTGTCCGCCCAGGGCCGCGAAGCCGTGAGCGAACTGGCCCGACAGACCGCCGAACTGCTCAACGCGCGTCCTCTGGAACCGCGTTTCTTCGACCGGCAGATGGCTTTCAACCTGCTGGCCCAGGTCGGCACCAGCGACGCGCAAGGCCATGGCCTGCTGGAACGCCGCCTGGTTCGCGAGTTGCGTGAACTGCTCGACCTGCCTTTACTCAAGATTTCAGTAACCTGCGTTCAAGTCCCGGTGTTTTTTGGCGATAGCTACACTGTGAGCCTGACCGCCAGCGAAGCGGTCGACCTGGCGGCGGTGAACGCCGCACTGGAAGCGGCAGAAAGCGTCGAGCTGGTGGAGGAGGGGGATTACCCGACCCCGGTGGGCGATGCCGTAGGCCAGGATGTGGTGTATGCAGGCCGGGTTCGCGGTGGTATCGACGAGGTGCAACAGCTCAACCTTTGGCTGACCACCGACAACGTGCGCAAGGGCGCGGGTTTGAACGCCGTACAACTGGCTGAATTGTTGATAAAAGACTTTGCGTAAAAGATACTTGGCAACACTTTGCATATTGACCATTAACAGTCGCAGGCAACTTGCCAGTGAAACTTGATGGCCATTTAGACATGACCCAGAGCATGTCCGTAATAAGCCTCACGGCGGTTCTTCAGTTCTTCTCGGTTCCCGGGGACGCTTCAAAACAAAGGATGAGGTCATGCTTCGAATTCGCAAACTGGTGTTAGCAATAGCCGCAGCGTCGGCGCTGTCTTCCGGTATGGCGCATGCCCTCGGGCTGGGCGAGCTGACCCTCAAGTCGGCGCAGAACCAGCCCCTCAATGCCGAGATCGAACTGCTCGACGTGCGCGACCTGAGCACCGCCGACGTCAAGCCGAGCCTCGCCCCGGCGGAAGAGTTCGCCAAGGCCGGGGTCGAGCGCCAGCCATTCCTCAATGACCTGACCTTCACCCCGGTGATCAACCCGGCCGGCAAGAGCGTGCTGAAGATCACCTCCAGCCAGCCGCTGCCGGAGCCGATGGTCAAGTTCCTGGTCCAGGTGATGTGGCCGCAGGGTCGCCTGCTGCGCGACTACAGCGTGCTGCTCGACGCCTCCAAGTTCTCCCCGGAAACCGCCCAGGCCGCCTCCGGCGTGACCCCTGCGGTAAGCACTGCGGCCAACTACACCACGGTGCGCCGCGATACCCTCTGGGAAATCGCCTCGCGTTCGCGCCAGGGCGGTTCGGTGCAGCAGGCCATGCTGGCGATCCAGGCGCTCAATCCGGACGCCTTCATCAACGGCAATATCAACCAGCTGAAGACCGGCCAGGTCCTGCGCATGCCGGACCAGCAGCAGATCCAGAGCATTCCCCAGGCCCAGGCGGTCAAGGAAGTCAACGAACAGTACGCCGCCTGGCGCCAGGGCCGTCGCCTCGGCCCGCAAGCCCGCCAGCTCGACGCCACTCGCCGCGACGCCGCCCAGCCGGCGCCGTCGCGTGTCGCCCAGCAGGACAACCTCAAACTGGTCGCCCCCGCTGGCAAGGGCGCCGGTAGCGAGAAGGCGCTGAGCGACAAGCTGGCGGCGACCCAGGAAAACCTCGACACCAGCCGCCGCGAAGGCGACGAACTGAAAAGCCGCGTAGCCGATCTGCAAAGCCAGCTGGACAAGCTGCAACGCCTGATCGAGCTGAAAAACGACCAGCTCGCCCGCCTTGAAGCACAGAGCGCTGCACCGGCGACTCCGGTTGCGCCAGCGGTGGCCACGGCGCCGGTGATCGATGCGCAACTGCAAGCGAATCCGGGCGCTGCCGCGGCACCGGAGGTCACGCCCGCTCCAGCAGCGGTCGATACCGCACCGGAACAGGACGCCGCCCCGGCCGACAGCGCCGCCACTCCGGCAGCGGAGGAGGGTAGCAAGGGCCTCGACAGCATCCTCGGCAACCCGTTGCTGCTGGCGCTGATCGCCGGTTCCGCGCTGCTGGTGCTGCTCCTCCTGCTGCTGTTGCTGGCGCGCAAGCGCAAGGCCCAGCAGGAAGCGGAAAAGCACATGCGCATGGCCCGCGCCCTGGCCGAAGAAAGCGACCTGGGACCGGACCTGGAACTGCCGCAAAGCAGCTTCGACGGCCTCGATGTGGTGCCGCCGTCCGTCACCCTGGCCCCTGCCGTGGTGGCCGCGTCCGCAGCTGCGGCCGCCGCCGCCGAACAGGTTGGCGAGCCACGGGTCGCCGAGCCTGCGCCACAGCCCAAAGTCGATCCGTTCATGGCCGAGATCGACGACTGCATTGCCCATGGCCGCCTGATGCAGGCGTCCAACCTGCTGGAACCGGCGGTGGAGAAATTCCCCCAGCGCAGCGACCTGCGCCTGAAGCTGATGGAAGTCTATGCACGCCAGGGCGACCGCAGCGGCTTCGTCATGCAGGAGCGCCAGCTCCAGGCCAACCCGCACAACCTCGCCGAGGTCGAATCGCTGAAGAGCCGCTTCCCGACCATGCTCGCCGTGGCCGCTGCCGCCGCAGCAGCAGGCGGCGCGGTGGCCGCCAGCGGTCTCGACGAGAAGTTCGTCGAAGAGCTGATGTCCGAAGAGCCGGAGCCCGAGTCCGATGACCTGCCGGTCGATGACGAACTGGACAGTGCCTTCGACCTGAGCCTCGACGACCTCGACGGCCTGGACCTGGAGGCCCCGGCCGACCAGGCCGCCGTGCAAGCCAGCGCCGAGCTGCAGCCGGCAGCCGAGCCGCCGTCGCTGGACGATCTGGACTTCGACACCCTGCTGCAGGACAACCCGGAAGCGCCGGCGGCCGAGCCAGCACCGCAGGAGGCCGACACCAGTGCCTTCGCTGACCTCGACTTCGACACCCTGCTTGAGGAGCAGACGGCAGCCCAGGCGGCCGAGCCGGCGCCACAAGCAGAACCCGAAGCAGAACCGCCAGTGGTCGACGACCTGGACTTCGATGGCCTGCTGCAGGCGCACACTGCGGCCCAGGCTGCGCCCCAGATCGAGCCCGAGGCAGAACCGCCGGTGATCACCGACGACCTCGATTTCGACAGCCTGCTCGAAGAGCACACCGCAGCCCAGGCCATCGAGCCCGAGCCGCAGGTTGCCCCTGAAGCAGCGCTGCCTGCGGCTGATGATCTCGACTTCGACAGCCTGCTGCAGGAACACACTGCCGCCCAGGCCATCGAACCCGAGGCGCCAGCCGAAGCCGTCGCCAGCGATGACGATGTCGACTTCGACGCGCTGTTCCAGGACTACGCGACCAGCGAGCCCGAGGTTGCGCCGGCGCCCCAGCCCGAGGTCGAGCCTGAGCCAGAGCTGTCCGCCGCTGCCGATGACGTGGACTTCGACGCCCTGCTCGACGAGCACGGCAAGGCGCAGTCCGCTGGCACTGATGACCTGGCCGATTTCGACCTGAGCGTTGCCGACGAAACCCCGGAAGTCGCTACCGAAAACCGTCCACCGCTGGATATCGAGGCGGAACTGGCGGCCTTCGACAACGACCTTGGTCTGGAGGCCGACCTGCCGCCGCTGGAGCTGCCGGACGACTTCGATCTGTCCCTGCCGGGCGAGGACGACACCGCGTCGAAGAACTTCGCCGCCGAGCTGGACAACGTCAACGCCGAGCTGGACAAGCTCTCCGCCAGCCTGGAAACCCCGTCGCTGGAGCCGCACTTCACCGCCGAGGACGCCGCCAGCCTGCCGGACGACGAGGACTTCGACTACCTCTCGGGTACCGATGAAGTCGCCACCAAGCTTGATCTGGCCCGGGCCTACATCGACATGGGCGACCATGACGGCGCCCGGGATATCCTCGACGAGGTCAACAAGGAAGGCGACCAGGCCCAGCGCCGCGAAGCCAACGAGCTGCGCAGCAAGCTGAGCTGAGCCTAGGCAGTACCACCAACGGCAGCCCTCGTGGCTGCCGTTGTCGTTATAATCCGCGCCATTGCGTAACCGACAGGCTGTTATTCCCTTGGAAATCATCGATACCGCGGCGTCCGAAGTGGCGGCCGAAGGCTTTTACCGCATCGCCCTGGGCGTTGAATACAAAGGCACCCGCTACCGTGGCTGGCAGCGCCAGGGCGATGGCGTGATCAGCGTGCAGCAGACGCTGGAGGAGGCCCTGTCCAAGGTGGCCGACGAGACGATCACCGTGCAGTGCGCCGGGCGTACCGATGCCGGGGTCCACGCCAGCGGCCAGGTGGTGCATTTCGACACCCGCGCCATCCGCAACCCCAAGGCCTGGACCATGGGCGCCAACAGCCATCTGCCCCACGACATCAGCGTGTCCTGGGCCGAACAGATGCCGGCGCACTTCCACGCCCGGTTCAAGGCCTTTGCCCGGCGCTATCGCTATGTGATCTACAACGACCAGATCCGTCCCGCGCACCTGGGTGACCAGGTCACCTGGAACCACCGGCCGCTGGATGTGGAGCGCATGGCCGAGGCCGCTCGCTGCCTGCTCGGCACCCACGACTTCAGCGCCTTCCGCGCCGGCCAGTGCCAGGCCAAGTCGCCGATCAAGACCATCCATCACCTGCGGGTCACCCGCCACGGCAAGATGATCGTCCTGGATATCCGCGCCAGCGCCTTCCTTCACCATATGGTGCGCAATATCGCCGGGGTGCTGATGACCATCGGCGCCGGCGAGCGTCCGGTGGCCTGGGCGGCCGAGGTGCTGGCCAGTCTCGACCGGCGTGTCGCGGCGGCCACCGCCCACCCGTTCGGCCTCTATCTGGTGCAGGTCGAGTACCCGGAAGAGTTCGTTTTGCCCGAACGTTTCATCGGGCCACATTTCCTCACCGGTTTCGAGTTCCCGACGGCTGACGACCCGTCGGTCATTTGCTAACATCCGGGACTTTCGCCCTCTGGAGATTCGCTGCCCATGTCTGCCGTTCGCAGCAAGATCTGCGGTATTACCCGCGTGGAAGACGCGCTGGCCGCGGCCCAGGCGGGCGCCGACGCCATCGGCCTGGTGTTCTACGCCAAGAGCCCGCGGGCAGTGAGCGTGCAGCAGGCGCGGGAGATCATCGCCGCGCTGCCGCCGTTCGTCACCACCGTGGGCCTGTTCGTCAACGCCAGCCGCTGCGAACTCAACGAAATCCTCGAAGCCGTGCCGCTGGACCTGCTGCAGTTCCACGGCGACGAAACCCCGCAGGACTGTGAAGGCTACAACCGGCCGTGGATCAAGGCCTTGCGGGTACGCCCCGGGGATGACCTGGAAGCCGAATGCAAGCGCTACGCCCGGGCCAGCGGCATTCTTCTCGACACCTACGTGGCCGGCGTGCCCGGCGGGACGGGCGAGGCCTTCGACTGGAAGCTGGTGCCGAAACACCTGAGCAAGCCGATCATCCTTGCCGGCGGCCTGTCGGCGGACAATGTCGGCGCTGCCATCGCCCAGGTGCGGCCTTATGCGGTGGATGTCAGCGGTGGCGTCGAGCAAGCCAAGGGCATCAAGGACGCGGCGCGCATCGACGCTTTCCTCGACGCGGTACGCCGCGCGTGATGGCACTCGATGTGACGGCGGCCGCCAAGGCATCGTCCATAGCTTTCGCAGCCGAGTGCTGCCAGGTCAGGCCTGCGGGCCGGCCATACGAATTGACGAGCGGTCGCACGCCGTCCGGGCCAGAGCGCCTGCAGGTGCGGCCGGTCTTCTCGAAATACACGAATTTTTGAAGCTCAAGGGCATACGCGCGACCCGGCACCCAATGCCTGCCGGCCGCCGCTACTGGAGAAATAAAGCATGAGCAACTGGTTAGTAGACAAACTGATCCCATCGATCATGCGTTCCGAGGTGAAGAAGAGTTCGGTTCCCGAAGGTCTGTGGCACAAGTGCCCGTCCTGCGAGGCCGTGCTCTACCGTCCGGAACTGGAAAAGACCCTGGACGTCTGCCCCAAGTGCAACCACCACATGCGTATCGGCGCGCGCAACCGCCTGAACATCTTCCTCGACCCGGAAGGCCGTAACGAGCTGGGCGCCGAGCTGGAGCCGGTTGACCGCCTGAAGTTCCGCGACGGCAAGAAGTACAAGGACCGCCTGGTCGCCGCGCAGAAGTCCATCGGCGAGAAAGACGCACTGATCTCCATGAGCGGCACCCTGATGGGCATGCCGATCGTGGTCAGCGCCTTCGAGTTCTCCTTCATGGGCGGCTCGATGGGCGCCGTGGTCGGTGAGCGCTTCGTGCGCGCCGCCAACTACGCCCTGGAAAACCGCTGCCCGATGGTCTGCTTCTCCGCTTCCGGCGGTGCGCGCATGCAGGAAGCGCTGATCTCCCTGATGCAGATGGCCAAGACCTCCGCCGCCCTGGCGCGCCTGCGCGAAGAAGGCATTCCGTTCATCTCCGTGCTGACCGACCCGGTCTACGGCGGCGTTTCCGCCAGCCTGGCGATGCTCGGCGACGTGATCGTCGGTGAGCCGAAGGCACTGATCGGCTTCGCCGGTCCTCGCGTGATCGAGCAGACGGTGCGCGAGAAGCTGCCGGAAGGCTTCCAGCGCAGCGAGTTCCTCCTGGAGCACGGCGCCATCGACATGATCGTCCATCGTGCAGAGCTGCGTCCGCGTCTGGCCAAGCTGCTGGCGCAGATGACCGGCCAGCCTAGCCCGAAATTCGTACCGTCGGCCGTTGACGCCGTGGTCGTTCCACCGGCGCCTGCCACCGTATGACCCAACGTACCCTTGGCGAGTGGCTCGCCTACCTCGAGCAGTTGCACCCGTCGGCCATCGACATGGGCCTGGAGCGCTCCCGCGAGGTAGCGACCCGGCTCGGGCTGGGCAAGCCAGCGCCTCGGGTGGTGACCGTTACCGGCACCAACGGCAAGGGTTCGACCTGTGCCTTCATCGCTGCGCTGCTCAAGGCGCAGGGGCTGAAGGTCGGGGTCTATAGCTCGCCGCACCTGCTGCGCTACAACGAGCGGGTGCAACTCGACGGCCTCGAAGCCAGCGACGAGCAACTCTGCGAAGCCTTCGCCGCCGTCGAGGCGGCCCGTGGCGAAATCTCCCTGACCTACTTCGAAATGGGCACCCTGGCAGCCTTCTGGCTGTTCGCCCGCTCGGCGCTGGACGCCGTGGTCCTCGAAGTCGGCCTGGGTGGGCGCCTGGACGCGGTCAACCTGGTGGATGCCGACCTTGCCGTGGTCACCAGCATCGGTGTCGACCATGCCGACTGGCTGGGCAATACCCGTGAATCGGTTGCCTTCGAGAAGGCCGGGATCTTCCGTCAGGGCCAGCCAGCGCTGTGTGGCGACCTCGATCCACCGCAACCGCTGCTGGACAAGGTCCGCGAGCTGAATTGCCCGTTCTTCCTGCGCGGCCGCGATTTCGACCTGGCCTACACCGAGCGCTGCTGGCAGTGGCGTGGCGTCGATGCCGCCGGTACCCCAGTGGAACTGCGCGACCTGCCGCTGCTCGACCTGCCGATGGAAAACGCTGCGCTGGCCTTGCAGGCCTATCTGCTGATGGGGCTGCCCTGGGATGCCGCAGTGGTTGCCCGGGCCTTGCAGGACGCGCGGATCGTCGGTCGTCTCGATCGTCGTTCGTTCATCTGGAATGGCAAGCGCCTGAATATCCTCCTCGACGTTGGTCACAACCCCCATGCCGCGCACTACCTGGCCGAACGCCTGGCTGCGCGGCCGGTGGCGGGCCAGCGCCTGGCGGTGTTCGGGCTGCTCTCGGACAAGGACCTCGACGGCGTGATCCAGCCGTTGCTGCCGCACATTGGTCATTGGGCCGTGACTACACTGGATACTGCGCGCAGCCGTCCGGCGACCGAGTTGCAGGCGGCGCTGGAGAACCTTGGCGCTGCGGTGCAGTCCTACTCCAGCGTGGCACAGGCCCTGGAAGGGCAGTGCGCGCAGGCGACGGCGGACGACGAGATTCTGCTGTTCGGATCATTTTTCTGTGTCGGCGAGGCCCTCGAGTGGCTGAACCGGCAGGCCAGGGAGGACTGAGCCAATGGCGGGGCTGGACAAGGTCATGAAACAACGCATGGTCGGGGCGCTGGTGCTGATTGCGCTGGCGGTGATTTTCCTGCCGATGCTGTTCACCAAGGAAGACGAGCTGCGTCAGGTCAAGGTCGAGGCGCCGGCGGCGCCTGCCGTTCCGGCCTTGCCACAGGTCCAGGTCGAACCGGTGCAGGTGCCCGAGCCCCAGGTGATTCCGGACGAAAGCGTCGCGGCCCAGCCGCAGACGGCACCGAGCACGCCGATCGCGCCAGCGCCGTCGGCACCTGTAGCCCAGGCCCCGGTCCAGCAGGAAGCGCCGAAACCGGCGACGCCGGTGCCGACTCCGCAACCCGTCAAGCCGGCCCCGACGGTCGCCGCCACCCCGGCGCCGGCCAAGCCAGCAGCGCAAGCACCTGCGCCTGCCCAGACCCAGGCCAGTGCCAACAAGATCGACCCCAACGGCCTGCCGGTCAGCTGGTCGGTACAGCTGGCCAGCCTGTCCAACCGGGCCAGCGCCGATACCCTGCAGAAAACCCTGCGCAGCCAGGGCTACAACGCCTATATCCGCTCTGCCGACGGCATGAACCGGGTGTTCGTCGGGCCGGTCATCGAGCGTGCCGAGGCCGAGCGCCTGCGTGATGTCATCAGTCGCCAGCAGAAGCTCAAGGGCTTCGTTGTCCGTTTCCAGCCCGAACGTGGCTGAAACCTGCCGTCCAGCGCTTGCGCCGGACGGCAAATCACCGCTTACCGATAGTCTTGCGCTCTGGTAAAATGCGCCGCCTCAACCGTTTGCAGGCAACACCGTGGCATTTACCTGGGTCGACTGGGCGATTCTCGCGATCATCGCCATTTCTTCGCTGATCAGTCTCAAGCGCGGCTTCGTCAAGGAAGCCTTGTCTCTGCTCACCTGGATCGTCGCCGGTGCAATGGCGTGGATGTTCGGTGGCTCCGCGGCACAGTACCTCGACAGCTACATCCAGACGCCGTCCGCCCGGGTCATTGGCGGCTGCGCCATCGTCTTCGTCGCCACCCTGCTGGTCGGGGCGATGATCAATTTTCTTCTCGGCGAGCTGATCCGCGTCACCGGACTGTCCGGGACCGATCGCTTCCTCGGCATGGCCTTCGGCGCCGCCCGGGGTGCATTGCTCGTCGTCGTGGCTGTCGGGCTGCTGAGCCTGGGGCCGGTACAACAGGATCCGTGGTGGCAGGAGTCGCGACTCTTGCCACAATTTCTATTGGTGGCTGACTGGTCGAAGAACCTCATCCTGGGGATGACCAGCCAGTGGCTAGCCAGCGGAATCAGCGCTCCCGCTGATATTCCGTTCAAGGAACAGCTCCTGGGGCCAAAAGCTCCGTGAGCATCGTTCAATCCAGTTTCATTAAGTAGGGGTTGCGTCGCATGTGTGGCATCGTCGGTATCGTCGGTAAGTCGAACGTCAATCAGGCGCTGTATGACGCGCTTACGGTCCTCCAGCACCGCGGCCAGGACGCTGCCGGTATCGTGACCAGCCATGATGGCCGGTTATTCCTGCGCAAGGACAACGGCCTGGTCCGTGACGTCTTCCAGCAGCGCCATATGCAGCGCCTGGTCGGCCACATGGGCATCGGCCACGTGCGCTATCCAACTGCGGGCAGCTCGACCTCGGCCGAGGCCCAGCCGTTCTACGTCAACTCGCCGTACGGCATCACCCTGGCGCACAACGGCAACCTGACCAACGTCGAGCAGCTGGCCAAGGAGATCTACGAGTCCGACCTGCGCCACGTCAACACCAACTCCGACTCGGAAGTCCTGCTCAACGTTTTCGCCCACGAACTGGCGGTGCGCGGCAAGCTGCAACCGACCGAGGAAGACGTGTTTGCCGCAGTCGCCGATGTGCACAACCGCTGCGTTGGCGGCTACGCCGTGGTGGCGATGATCACCGGCTACGGCATCGTCGGCTTCCGTGACCCGAACGGCATTCGCCCGATCGTCTTCGGCCAGCGTCACACCGACGAAGGCGTCGAGTACATGATCGCCTCGGAAAGCGTCTCCCTCGACGTCCTCGGCTTCACCCTGATCCGCGATCTGGCCCCGGGCGAAGCGGTGTACATCACCGAAGAAGGCAAGCTGCACACCCGTCAGTGCGCGACCAATCCGAAACTCTCGCCGTGCATCTTCGAACACGTCTACCTGGCCCGTCCGGACTCCATCATCGATGGCGTCTCGGTGTACAAGGCGCGCCTGCGCATGGGCGAGAAGCTGGCCGAGAAGATCCAGCGCGAGCGTCCTGACCACGACATCGACGTGGTCATCCCGATCCCTGACACCAGCCGCACCGCCGCTCTCGAGCTGGCCAACCACCTGGGCGTCAAGTTCCGCGAAGGCTTCGTCAAGAACCGCTACATCGGCCGGACCTTCATCATGCCGGGCCAGGCCGCACGGAAAAAATCCGTACGCCAGAAGCTCAACGCCATCGAACTGGAATTCCGCGGCAAGAACGTGATGCTGGTGGACGACTCGATCGTGCGCGGCACCACCTGCAAGCAGATCATCCAGATGGCCCGCGAAGCCGGCGCCAAGAACGTCTACTTCTGCTCGGCCGCCCCGGCCGTGCGCTTCCCCAACGTCTACGGCATCGACATGCCGAGTGCCCACGAGCTGATCGCGCACAACCGCAGCACCCAGGACGTCGCCGACCTGATCGGCGCCGACTGGCTGGTCTACCAGGACCTGCCGGACCTGATCGAAGCGGTCGGCGGCGGCAAGATCAAGATCGAGCACTTCGACTGCGCGGTATTCGACGGCCAGTACGTCACCGGCGACGTCGACGAAGCCTACCTGGACCGCATCGAGCGCGCTCGCAACGACCTCGCGAAAGCCAAGAACCAGGCGGTCAGCGCGATCATCGACCTTCACAACAACTGATAGAGGAGCAACGGCATGACACAGGAATGGGATGCCGGGCGCCTGGACAGCGACCTCGAAGGGGTCGCTTTCGATACGCTGGCGGTACGCGCAGGCCAGCATCGCACGCCGGAAGGTGAGCACGGCGACCCGCTGTTCTTCACCTCCAGCTACGTGTTCCGTACCGCGGCCGATGCCGCGGCGCGGTTCGCCGGCGAGGTTCCAGGCAACGTCTATTCGCGTTACACCAACCCTACCGTTCGCGCGTTCGAGGAGCGTATTGCCGCTCTCGAAGGTGCCGAGCAGGCGGTAGCCACTTCCACCGGCATGTCGGCGATCCTGTCCACGGTCATGGCGCTGTGCAGCGCTGGCGACCATGTACTGGTTTCGCAGAGCGTGTTCGGTTCCACCATCAGCCTGTTCGAGAAGTACTTCAAGCGCTTCGGCGTGCAGGTCGACTACGTGCCGCTGGCCGACCTGAGTGCCTGGGAGCAGGCGTTCAAGGCGAACACCAAGCTGCTGTTTGTCGAGTCGCCGTCCAACCCGCTGGCCGAACTGGTGGATATCGCTGCGCTGGCGGAAATCGCCCACGCCAAGCGCGCCCAACTGGTGGTGGACAACTGCTTCAGCACCCCGGCTCTGCAGCAGCCGCTGCAACTGGGTGCGGACATCGTGGTGCACTCGGCGACCAAGTTCATCGACGGCCAGGGCCGTTGCATGGGCGGCGTGGTGGCCGGCCGCAGCGAGCAGATGAAAGAAGTGGTGGGCTTCCTGCGCACCGCCGGTCCTTCGCTGAGCCCGTTCAACGCCTGGATCTTCCTCAAGGGCCTCGAAACCCTGAACCTGCGCATGCGCGCCCACTGCGCCAATGCCCAGGCCCTGGCCGAATGGCTGGAGCAGCAGGACGGCATCGAGAAGGTTCACTACGCCGGCCTGCACAGCCACCCGCAGCACGATCTGGCCAAGCGCCAGATGAAAGGCTTCGGCGCGGTGGTGAGCTTCGAGGTCAAGGGCGGCAAAGAGGGCGCCTGGCGCTTCATCGACGCTACCCGGTTGATTTCGATTACCGCCAACCTCGGCGACAGCAAGACCACCATCACCCATCCGGCCACCACCTCCCACGGCCGTCTGTCGCCGCAGGAGCGTGAAGCGGCGGGGATCCGCGACAGCCTGATCCGGGTTGCCGTGGGCCTGGAAGATGTGGCCGACCTGCAAGCCGACCTCGCCCGTGGCCTGGCGGCACTGTGATCGACTGGTCGGTAGCCGAAAGCAGCCATAACGGTCGCGTGGCGCTGGTCACCGGCGCCGCCCGCGGTATCGGTCTGGGCATCGCCGCCTGGCTGATCACCGAGGGCTGGCAGGTGGTGCTCACCGACCTTGACCGCGTACGCGGATCCAAGGTCGCCAAGGTGCTGGGGGAAAATGCCTGGTTCGTTGGCATGGACGTCTCCGACGAGGTCCAGGTGAGCATCGGTGTTGCTGAAGTCCTCGGCCAGTTCGGTCGCCTCGATGCACTGGTGTGCAACGCGGCGATCGCCGATCCGCACAACACCACCCTCGAAAGCCTCAGCCTTGCTCACTGGAACCGCGTCATGGCGGTCAACCTGAGCGGGCCGATGCTGTTGGCCAAGCATTGCGCGCCTTACCTGCGTGCGCATTGCGGGGCCATCGTCAACCTGACTTCGACCCGTACCCGCCAGTCCGAGCCTGATACCGAGGCCTACGCGGCGAGCAAGGGCGGCCTGCTGGCCCTGACCCACGCCCTGGCCATGAGCCTGGGGCCGGAGATCCGGGTCAACGCGGTCAGTCCCGGCTGGATCGATGCCCGTGATCCTTCGGCGCGGCGTGCCGAGCCGTTGAGCGACGCCGACCATGCCCAGCATCCGGCGGGCAGGGTAGGGGCGGTGGAAGATGTGGCGGCGGCGGTGGCGTGGTTGCTGTCGAAGAACGCCGGGTTCGTCACCGGCCAGGAGTTCATCGTCGACGGCGGCATGACACGGAAGATGATCTACCAATGACAGCCGGCAAATGCCGGCTGTGTTGTCTTGTGGTTTTGGCGGTTTGTGCTACCGCCTGTGCTTGAGGCTGTAGAGAGGGAATGAGCTTTTTTGCCCTTTTTGAAAAAAACTTCAATGGGGGTATTGACTTAGGTTCGTTACCTGCGTAAATTTCGCGGCCTCAGCGAAGCAAACGTAACAAAGCAGAAACACAGCGACAGCAGTGATGAAGCGAAAAAGTTAAGTTTGATGAGTTTGGGTGATTAGCTCAGCCGGGAGAGCATCTGCCTTACAAGCAGAGGGTCGGCGGT